>CANFZJ010000273.1 GCA_947451445.1 Comamonadaceae bacterium | reverse complement strand
GCACCGTGACCATTCCGGTCAAAGCATCGTAGATCACGCCGTTGGTGAAGGTCGGTGCAGTACCGTAGTCTGCAACCGCCGTAGCCGTGCCTGGGTCGAGATGGAAGGCATAGGTCGTCGTACCTGTCGAGCCGCTGCTTAATGTGACGTTGAAGACCAAAGTATTGCCCTCTTGGGCGCTGGCCGGCGTCACGCTGGCGATGGTGGGGGCCACATCGGTATCCAAGATGGCGCCACTGACGGTCACGGTACCTACCGTCAACCCCAGGGTTTCTGCCGCACCGGGTTCATAGAGATGGTCGACGACCGTGGGCACATTGACCGCAAAGCCGGTCACGCCTGCGGGCACCGTGACCATTCCGGTCAAAGCATCGTAGATCACGCCGTTGGTGAAGGTCGGTGCAGTACCGTAGTCTGCAACCGCCGTAGCCGTGCCTGGGTCGAGATGGAAGGCATAGGTCGCAGCACTGGCCGAAGCGCCACTGAGCGTGACGTTGAAGACCAAAGTATTGCCCTCTTGGGCGCTGGCCGGCGTCACGCTGGCGATGGTGGGGGCTGTTGTCGTAACAGCAGGGGCGGGCGAGGCCGCAACTGCAGGCGACGCAAGCACAGGCGACGCAAGGTTGTTGCCAGCCTCCAAAGCAAAGTTGATGTCTTGTGCAGGCGTTGTACTGTCAAAGACCAACGGACTGACACCTTCGGTGATCCGTAGTAACCGTACAAAATTACTGCCATCGTTTTGACCACCAGTACCGCCTCCAAGACCTGCGGCGGTGGCTTCCAGTGCATCTAGGTTTCCGCCTGTATTGAGTGCTTTAATAACCGATTGCACGGTGCCGTCGGCAATTTGACTGTCCTGCTTGTCCGGTACGGTGGTGGCGGTGATGTCTGCACTCAGTTTGAGTGATTGCGCAGGTTCGACGCTTAATGCCTGGCCATCCACCATCATCAGATCGGCATGGCCGCCTGCCTGCGTAACAACGGTTTCGCCTAACAGTAGTGCATCACCGGCAACCAAAGGGCGAGATGTGCCTGTGGCATTCACGGCAAAAACTTTTCCGGTGACAGTAGTAACAGTGGCAAGAATCGTGGGCATTGAGAGATCCTGAGAGTAAGGCCCTCCACCCATAAACACGGGTAGTGCGGCAAGTTAGTGTGGTGTGAGCGTAATTTTCTTCGGGTCCAGAGGCTATTGGACGGAAGTACTAGTGCCGGGAAAAAATCACGTTTGCACGCGATTAAAGAACCTCGCCATCGTTGGTGTCGGGGTCGTCCATGATCTGGAGGCGTTTCATGTTGGAGCGGGTATTTCTGCGGTCCATGAGTTTGGCCTGGGCCTCAACTGGCAGATCGGTAAAGCGGATAAGGGAGCGGTCAATCAGCAGGTTGATGACATCTTCCAAAACCCGTGACATGCTGAGATCGGTTGCTTCCAGGGTAAGCGGGATACCCGCAATATGTTTGCAAAAAAGGGCTACTTCCGGGTCATTGTCCGGACTGGTTTGCCAGTTTGCAGACAGAGGAAGATCTTCTGTGGCTGCATTGCTGACTGCCATAATTTTCTGGTCCATGTTTCGTAAAATTTGTACCATGGTTCGCTCTCTAAACTAGTGGGCCGATGCGGACATTTTGATAGCTAACTGAAGCCGGTCGCGCACCCCCAGTTTTTCAAATACCGCGCTGAGATGGGCTTTTACTGTGCGCTCGGAAATGCCGAGTCTTTCTGCTGTTTCACGGTTAGATGCTCCATCGGCGACCGTACGGGCTACTTGCGCTTCCCGTGCCGACAAGGTGGCCGGCAGTGGTGTGTTCGCCGTCGGTAATGCCTTGCGGGTGACTGCCATCATTCTTTGCATGAGGTCCGGGCCAATCCAGAGCCCCCCATATTGCACCGCCAACGCAACTTCACGCAGTAGGGCGGGGACGGCGTGCTGGTGCGCATAGCCTCTGGCCCCTCCTTCTAGAGCCAATAGTCCCTCCGTATCGTTGGGTGCAGGACTCAATACCACCACGCGTGACGGGGCAGTTTGGATGATGTGCTGCAACATGGATTGCCAGTTCAGATGCTGTGTAGAGAGCCAAAGTACGCCCGGGCTTGGCGTGCTGTTGGGAAAGGATATTTCCCCGCTATCGTTAAAGGCTTCTAGCCAGCGTGCGGAGGCATGCACTTGTGTGCTGGTAATAAAGTAATGTGGGCTCATCGTTCAGACAAGGCCCGGGATTTCGCGCGTAATACAGGCTTCAACAGGTAGGCTAATACTGTTTTCTTGCCGGTCAAAATATCGACCTCGGCCACCATGCCGGGAATGATGGGAAGCTTTTCACCCAATTGGGTTTTGAGTGTTCGCACGCGTACCAGGTAGTAGGCGTTGCCTTTTTCATCGGTGATGGAGTCTGCCCCAATTTGCTCGACTTCGGCTTGCAGGCCGCCATAAATGGAGAAGTCGTAGGCATTGAACTTCACCAGCGCCTCCTGCTTGGGGTGCAGAAAACCAATGTCCTGGGGCTTGATGCGGGCCTCCAGAATCAGGGCTTCGTCTAATGGCACAATTTCCACCACATCTTTGCCTGGCAGTACGACGCCACCTACCGTGTTGACCAGCAGGCGTTTGACGGTGCCCCTTACCGGAGACTTGATTTCTGCGGATTTGACCTTGTCGGCCAAAGCCCGGCCACCTTCCGACATGCTGGATATTTTGCTCATGGTGTCGGCCAGCTCGTTGCGCATCTGGTTGCGAGCCGTCAGCTCCACTTCTTCAATTTTGCGGTTTGCCTCGGCGATTGACTCCTGGACCCGCGAGATTTGGGCTCCTGCTTGCTCCCGCTCACCTCGCAGGCGAGCCATATCGCGTTCAAGACGCAAAATTTCCACATCGGATACGGCTCCCGATTGCACCAGGGGTTTGGTCGCGCTGTATTCCTGCTGGGTTAAATCAAAGCTGCGCGAGGCCTGGTCACGGCGTGCCCGCACTTCGTTCAGCTCCTGCTGGCGCTGCAGTAATTGGCTGCGGGCAATCGATACCTGGGCGGAGATTTCGGAGCGCCGAGAGTCAAAGAGTCGGCGTTCGGCCTCCACTACATCGGGGGCATCCTTCATCAGTTGGGCGGGTGGCGAGAACGCGCTGGAGCTTGTCAGTGCTTGCAGACGCAATGCTTTTGCCTCCAGGGCCAGGCGGCCCACCCGGCTTTCTTGCATGGACGACTCGAACCGTGTCGAGTCGATGCGCAGCAACGGTTCACCGGCTGCCACTACCTGCCCTTCATGTACCAACAGCGCTTCCACCACGCCGCCATCGAACGACTGGACGATCTGCACCTGCCGGGTGGGCACCACCTTCGCCTCTCCACGGGTGACCTCATCCACATTGGCAAAACCGGCCCATAGCAGTAGCAGAAATGCACTGACCGCCCCGAAACGCAGCAAAGCGCGTGCGCGTAGCGGTTCTTGTTGCAAGCGTGCCCAGTCTGCATCACCCGCCCAGTCGAGCTCTTCTGCAGCGGGTGGGAAAAGTCGCTCCAGCCAGGTGCCGAATACCGGCGAGCCCACGCGCGACAGGTGCTGGGCTATCTTGCCAAAAGCACTGAAATTGCGTTGATCGGGTGTCATGCAGATACCTTTCCGATGCGGCCTTCACGCAGCGCTTTAATGACCTGTTCTTTGGGGCCATCGGCCACGATGCAGCCGCCATCCATGACGATGATGCGCTGCACCAAGTCCAGCAAAGAGGTGCGGTGTGTGACGATCACCATGGTTTTTCCTTTCGCGAAGTCCGCCAGTCGTTTTTTGACTTCTTCTTCGCTGGAGTGGTCCATTGCCGCAGTGGGTTCATCCATCAGCAGAATCGGTGGGTCATTGATAACGGCCCGGGCGATCGCCACACCCTGGCGTTGTCCTCCGGACAGCGATTCGCCGCGCTCGCCGACCAGCAGGTCAAAGCCGCGCGGATGCTGGTTCACGAACTCGGCAATACCTGCCGTATGCGCGGCCCGCACCACCGCCGCATCGTCGGACGCAGGCGCACCTAGTACGATGTTGTCACGCAATGAGCCATAAAACAGGGTGATGTCTTGCTGTACGTAGCCAACGTTGCGGCGCAGCTCGGCCGGGTCCAGCTGGCGTTGGTCAATTCCGTCAATCAAGACTGCACCGCTACTGGGTTGGTACAGGCCCAGAATCAGTTTCTCCAGTGTGCTTTTACCGGAACCAATACGGCCCAAAATGGCCACATGCTCACCCGCATGGATTTTTAGCGATACATTGCGCAGCGATGCAGTCTCTTGGCCCGGGTAGCTAAAGCCCACATCGCGGAACTCGATGTGTCCCGCAAAATGGCCCCGGTGGATGAAGGTCTTGCCGTGTGGACGCTCCCCCTCAACTTGCATGATGGCGTTGAGCGCAGTCAGCGCGGTGGCGGCGGTGTGGTACTGCACCATCAAACCAGCCACCTGCCCGACCGGCGCCATGGCCCGTGATGACAGCATGTAGCACGCAATCAAAGCACCCGTGGTCATTTGGCCCGCACCAATCAAATGCACACCCACCACCATGATGACCAGCCCCACCAAGTTTTGTACCACTAATGAGCCGTTGGAGGCCGAAGCCGACAGCAGGCGTAACTGGGCCCCCACCCGCGCCAACAAAGCAGCGCTTTTTTCCCATTTGCTCTGAAAGCCTGCCTC
>CANFZJ010000272.1 GCA_947451445.1 Comamonadaceae bacterium | reverse complement strand
GTCTTTGGCCGTGCGTTCCACTACGCGGGCCGCGTCGGACAGTGCCTGCGCGCCAATACCTGCGGCATTGCCTTTCAACGTATGGGCCAGCCGGTAAATGTCTTCGCGTTGCCCCGCCGCCAACCACTCTTGCAGCAGCGCAGGCGCAGCACTGTACTCCGACACAAAGCCACGCAGCACGCTGGTGTAGAAGGATTTACGGCGCATGTGGTTGGCCAGCCCAGCCTCAGCATCAATACCGTGGGTGGCCAATTGTGCAAATAGCAGGGCCGATGCGCCCTCCCCTTGCATGGAAGCCAGCGGCGCGGGTTGGCTAACCGGCGTGCCATCGTCCGGGTCGCTGGTACGCCGCCTGGGCAGCCAGCGTGCGAGCGTGGCAAACAGCTGCTCG
Source organism: Comamonadaceae bacterium (assembly GCA_947451445.1). Taxonomy (GTDB): domain Bacteria; phylum Pseudomonadota; class Gammaproteobacteria; order Burkholderiales; family Burkholderiaceae_C; genus Rhodoferax_B. The sequence goes on along the minus strand of CANFZJ010000272.1, from coordinate 4,290 downwards.
GGGTCGATGGGTTTGGTCAAATGGTCGTTCATGCCCGCATCCAGGCTGAGCTCCCTGTCACCCGTCATGGCATGGGCTGTCATGGCAATGATGGGTAACTGGGTAAACCGCTCTTGGGCCCGCAGCAGGCGGGTGGCGCTGATGCCATCCAGCTCGGGCATTTGTATGTCCATCAGGACCAGGTCATAGGGGTTGCTTTGCACCATGTCCACGGCTTCCAGGCCGGTGCTGGCCAGATCGGCCACGATGCCCACTTCAGCCAGAAATTCGACTGCAATCTGGCGGTTCAGTGGGCTGTCTTCAGCCAGCAGAATGCGTGCACCACGCTGGCGCAACAGTTCGACCGGTTTAGCCGGCGGCAGCACGCGGTCCTGGCGGTAGGCTTTGACCGCAGCACGGCCCAGCAGGGCTTCCACAATGGCGTCATGCAAGGTGGACTCGTTCACCGGCTTGGTGAGCACTTGCTCGATCCCCACGCTGGCGGCTTCGGCCCCCAGTCCATCGTGGCTGTAGGCGGTCACCATCAGTATCGACATCGGCGTACTGGGCTCGGTTTGCAGACCAATGCGGCGGGCGGTTTCCACGCCGTCCAGACCCGGCATATTGGAGTCCAGCAGGGTGAGTACGTAGGGGTCGGATGCGGCCTGCGCGCTGTGGATCATGGCCAGGCCTTCCTCACCCGACACGGCGCTGTCGGCACGCAGGCCCATTTGCCCCAGCATGCCAACCAGCACGCTGCGTGCCATGGTGTTGTCGTCGACCACCAGCGCCCGGGCCTGGTACAGGCCCACCACCGTGGGGCACGCCTGGGTTTCGATGCTGGCGTCCAGCTCTACCTGCACGGTAAAGCTGAAGGTGCTGCCCCGGCCGAGTTCGCTGGTGACGGTCATGCTGCCGCCCATCATCTCCACCAGCTGCTTGCAGATGGCCAAACCCAAGCCGGTGCCGCCATATTTGCGGGTGATGGAGTCGTCTTCTTGCACAAAAGGCTCAAACAGCACGGGTAAACGGTCTGGGGCCACCCCGGCACCACTGTCCACCACGCTAACGCGCAGCTGCGCGTGGGTCGCCGTCTGGCTATCGCACTGCACGCGCAGCACGACTTCGCCCCGCTCGGTGAACTTGACCGCGTTGGTGGCCAGGTTGATGATCACCTGCCCCAGCCGCAGCCCGTCGCCCACCAGGTGGCGGGGCACATCGGGGGCCAGCTCGAACAACAGCTCCAGGCCTTTGGACTGCGCCCGCAGCGAGACAACGCTGGACACGCGCTTGAGTACATCCATCATTTGAAAGCGGATGTGCTCCAACGCCATACGCCCGGCCTCGATCTTGGAGAAGTCCAGAATGGATTCGATGATGCCCAGCAAGGATTCGGCAGATACGAATATTTTGTCCAGATAGTCGCGTTGCTTGACGCTCAGGTCGGTTTTGAGCGCCAGTCGGCTCATGCCCATCACGGCATTCATCGGCGTGCGGATCTCGTGGCTCATGCGTGCCAAAAAGTGAGACTTGGCGTCATTCGCGTTACGGGCATCATCGATGGCCACGGCCAGTTGCTGGGTGCGCGCAGCGACTGTGTGTTCCAAGGTTTCATGGTGCTCGGCCACTTGGCGGGCCATACGGCGCAGGGTGCGGGCCAGCACACCGATTTCGTCGCTGCGCTCTTCTGGCAGCGGCTCGGTACCAGAAGCTACCGCGTGGTAATTACCGATGGCGACCTGGCGCGACGCGTCAACAAACACCTGCAGCGGCCGCACCACCTTGCGCCGCAGCACCAGGTACAGGGCCAGCAATTCCAACACCAAAGCCAGCACGCTCAAGCCCAGAATGAAAACAGCGGTTTGCCGCGCGGTGCTGGTCAACAAGGATTTGGGGTACACGGTGACGAACCACCAATTCGGCCCCTCCAGCCGGGAGGCCGCCAAAAATACACCATTGTCCGCATCATCCAGCAACACATTGGCAGCTCCGCCCAGCGGCAACGCTGCCTGCAACTGCGCATACATACTGGACAGCACCGGGTCCCCCAGCTTCTGGACCTCCAGCACACCCTTGGCCGCATCCATTTCTGGCACCTTGCCGGGGTGGGCCACCAGGCGCCCGTCGGGACGGATGATGAAGTTGTACGCCCCGCTCAAATGGTCGTCAAACACCCGTTTGAACAGCGCATTGAGCAAGATGTCGTGGCCTAACGTGGCCAAGTGGCGGCCAGCCAGATCAACCGGAGCCTCGGCCGACACCATCCATTCATTGGCCGTGGGATCGAAGTACATGCCCGTCCACACCGTGGCCCGGATGGGGTTGTTTTGGGGGATGGCGATGTCCATCCACTCTTCCTGGCGCATGTCTAGTCCGGACTCTGCATTCAGGCCCCAGGGCAAGCCCGGCCAGTAGACGATGTTGAAGTTCTCGGGCGAGTGGATATATAGATTGGCAAACCGGTTCACCCAGGCGGGTCCAAAACGGTCCAGTAAGCGCCAGGACAGCACCAAACGGTTGCGCAAATCGGCGTCAATCTGCTCTGCAGGCATACCGACAAAACCACTGATGCCACGACTGACCGTGCCATCGGGGCGAGGTAGGCCGTTGAAGGCGCTTTTGCGCAACCGGGTGGAACCATCGGCCAAAGATACGTACAGCGCGTTGAAGTCTGCTTGCGATACAGGGAGCATGCTGCGGTAGTCGTCCAGAAAGCTGTGTTTCAGCACGTCCAGGTTGTCCATCGCCAATTTGAAGACAGCACCTTCTTTGGCCCCGCGCTCGGCAATGTATTTACGTAGCTTTTCCTGCGTTTCTTCGGTCAGGGTGTGGACGATGTGCAGGTAGGACACCAGCGTTACCACCAGCACGACTGCCGTAATCCGCAGGGACATTTGCACCAGGGTACGTACCGTCAGCGAATCGCGCCAGCGAATAGGTAGCTCCAACCGAGTGTCATGGGCAGCAGGCACAGGTGTCATATTTCTTAACGGTTACAGCACCAACGCCCCATCACTACCTTGTACAACACGGGTTGTAACAAAAAGTTTTATAAACAAGTTTACATGTGGGGTGCGGCTACACACCATGATAAATGGCGAACGACGGCACAATCCGGGCCATGAGCATTTCTACCTCCCAGCTAGCCGATTTACGTAAAAGCTACGAACGTGCCGAACTCAACGAAGAAGCCTCGCACCGCGACCCGCTGAAACAATTTGAGCAGTGGCTGAATGAGGCCATCGCCGCCCAGGTTCCCGAGCCCAACGCTATGACGCTGGCCACCGTAGCCCACGACCTGCGCCCGTCTACCCGCATCGTGCTGGTCAAGGGTTTCGACGAACGCGGCATCGTCTGGTACACCAATTTTGACAGCCGAAAAGGCCAGGAACTGGCGGGCAACCCGTTTGCCGCACTGCAATTCCACTGGGTGGAGCTGGAGCGCGTGGTGCGCATAGAAGGCCGGGTCAGCAAAGTCAGCGATGCAGAAAGCGACGCCTACTTCCACAGCCGTCCGCTCGATTCGCGTATTGGGGCCTGGGCATCGCCGCAGTCCCAGGTGATCTCGGGCCGTGGTGTGCTGGTGGCCAATGCCGCCAGGTACGGGGCCCAGTTTTTACTCAACCCGCCCCGCCCGCCGCACTGGGGTGGCTACCGGCTGGAGCCCGACAACTGGCAGTTCTGGCAGGGCCGAAAAAGCCGTTTGCATGACCGACTAAGCTATACATTAGATAGCAACTCGTGCTGGATACGCCAGCGCTTGGCGCCCTAAATGCCTGCATTGCGTGCAGAAGAGGACAGACCCATCCCCTGGCTCATACCGGGCGAAGCATTTCCCCCCGTAGACCAAGCCTGGGGGGCTGACGACCCGGTGCCAGGGCTGTTGGCGGCAGGCGGCGCATTGGATGTGGACAGCCTGCGGCGTGCCTACCAGCACGGCATCTTTCCGTGGTTCAGCGCGGGCCAGCCTATTTTGTGGTGGAGCACCGACCCGCGCATGGTGCTACGCACCAATGCCTTTCGCCTGCACCGCTCATTGCGTAAAACCATAGCAAGCTTTCAAGGTAGTTCCTGCTCTGAGATACGTTTTGATACTGCTTTTGAAAATGTGGTGCGCGCCTGTGCCGGCAGCCCACGCCCTGGCCAATCGGGCACATGGATCGTGGACGACATGGTGCGCGCCTACCTGGCCCTGCACCAAGCCGGACTGGCCCACAGCGTGGAGGTGTGGGTGGATGGCCAATTAGCAGGCGGGTTGTACTGCGTAGCTATTGGCCAAGCCGTGTTTGGCGAGTCCATGTTCACCCGCGT
>CANFZJ010000271.1 GCA_947451445.1 Comamonadaceae bacterium | reverse complement strand
TTTTGAGTTATTTGAAACTGAGCGTTTTCTTCTAGTTTGTCTCGGTGATCGGACACAATGCCTTGATGGGGTGAGCGCCCTGTGGCGCGACAGCATAAAAAGGGGCGGTATGGCAGAAATGCAGGGCAATGATATTCATGCGCTAGGGCCGCGCATCAGCACGGTAGGCCATGCCGCGTTGGACCACTGTTTTGAGATTGGCGCATTCCCTCTGCAGCCGACCAAGACTCCGGCGCAGCAGTACCGCATGGTGTCCGGCGGCATGGCGGCCAATGCGTCGATTGCGGCGACCCGGCTGGGTGCGCGGGTGAGCCTGTTTGGCGCGGTGGGGGACGACGAGGCCGGACAGTTCCTGGCGCGCCGGGTACAAAGCCTGGGCGTGGACTGCCATGCGTTGCAGCAGGTGCCAGGGGCTACCTCGTCGATTTCGGCCGTGGTGATTGACGCCCAGGGTGAGCGCCAGATATTCAATTGCCGTGGTGACGCATTGCGCAAAGCCTTGCCGATGGATGTCACTTATCTACAAGGCTCTGATGTAGTGATGGTGGACCCGCGCTGGATGGCCGGTGCTCTGGCGGCCCTGCGCTGGACCCGTGCGGCAGGCGTGCTGAGCGTGCTGGATGGCGACATATCCCCCCAGACCGACCTGCAAGCCCTGAGCGCGCTGGCCGATTGGTCGGTTTTTTCAGAATCCGGCCTGGCCGCGTTTGCGCCTGGTGTGGCGATGGACGACGCGCTGCAACGCGCTCTGGACGCCGGGACCGAAGTGGCGGTGGTCACCCTTGGTGCGCGCGGGGTGCGCTGGAAGCGCCGGGGGCAGGCGGTGCATGCCATGGCGGGTTTTGTGGTCAAAGCGGTGGACACCAACGGCGCGGGCGATGTGTTCCATGCCGCGCTGGCCGTGGCCTTGGCCCAGGGGCAGGGTGACAGCCGGGCCATACGCTTCGCAGCAGCGGCAGCGGCCATCAAGGTGCAACGTACCGGTGGCGTGGTGAATGGGCCGGACCTTGCTGAGTTGGAGCGGTTCCTGGCCGCACAGGGCTGAATCCAGGGTGCCCAAAATCCCTGAGTCCGTGTTGGTGGTCATCCACACCGCTGCCCTGGACGTGCTACTGATACGCCGTGCCGATGCTGTGGCGCATTGGCAGTCGGTCACCGGCAGCAAAGACAGTTGGGACGAGGACTTTCGCGTTACCGCCGCCCGCGAGGTGCTGGAAGAAACCGGCATTGCGGATGGCGCTCTGCGCGACTGGCAGCTGGAAAACGTCTACGGCATCTACCCCCAGTGGCAGCACCGCTACGCACCCGGCGTGTGGCAAAACCGTGAGCGTGTCTTTGGCCTGCAGGTGCCTGCCGGAACCCCCGTGGTATTGAGCCCACGGGAGCACACCGCCTGGCAGTGGTTGCCGTACCAGGCGGCTGCGCAGGCCTGCTTTTCCCCCTCCAACGCCGAGGCGATCTTGATGCTTCCAAGGTTTCTGCTATGACTACTTTGCGCATTGCCACTTACAACATCCACAAGGGCGTGCAGGGCCTGGGGCCTGTCCGTCGGTTGGAAATCCACAACCTGGGCCACGCGGTCGAACAGCTGGACGCCGATATTGTCTGTTTGCAAGAGGTCCGCAAGCTCAACCGCAGCGAGCAAAAATACTTTACCCGCTGGCCCGATGTGCCCCAGGCCGACTACCTGGCCCCCGAGGGCTACGAGGCGGTGTATCAAACCAATGCCATCACCAAGCACGGCGAGCACGGCAACGCGCTGCTGTCGCGCTGGCCGGTGGTGTGGCACAAGCACGAGGATATGTCAGACCACCGCTTCGAGCAGCGTGGCCTGTTGCATGTCCATGTGCAAGTCCACGGGCAACCGGTCCATGTGATCGTGCTGCACCTGGGCCTGATCCCCGCCAGCCGGGTACGCCAGATGCGCCAGCTGGTGGCCTACATCGCCCGCGAGGTGCCTGCTGACGCGCCCCTGGTAGTAGCGGGCGACTTCAACGACTGGGGCAGCCAGTGCCGCCACGCGCTGAACCGGGTCCATCTGCATGCGTTTGACAAGCCCGATGTGCGTACCTACCCGTCGCGTCTGCCGTTGGTGCAACTGGACTATGTGTATGGCCGTGGTCTGCAGCCCATCGGCCTGGAAGTGCCGCGTGGCCGCATCTGGTGGCGCATGTCCGACCATCTGCCGCTGCTGGCGGATTTCAAAATTTAACGACGATGGCGCACGCTTTTCCGATCTTGCGGGGCGGCCATCACCTGCAACTGCTGGAGGGCAGCCGGGCCTTCTTTCCTGCGCTGGTCGCAGCGATGGACGCTGCCTTGCACGAGGTGCGACTGGAAACCTATATTTTTGACTGCACCGGTGCGGGGGCCGAGGTGGCCGAGGCGCTGGTGCGTGCCGCCCAGCGTGGCGTGTCCACCCGCGTGGTCGTGGACGGTGTAGGGACGGGTGGCCTGCCGTTGTTATGGCAGCAACGCTTCAGCGCGGCAGGGGTGCGTTGGCGGGTGTATTCCCCGGTGAATCTGCTGGTGCTGCTATTGCCCACCCGCTGGCGGCGTTTGCACCGCAAGCTGTGCGTGGTGGACGGTGCCGTGGCTTTTTGCGGTGGCATCAATATCCTAGACGACTTTCACGACCCGAACTTTGGCACCCTGCAGGCCCCGCGCTTTGACTTTGCGGTGTGCGTCCATGGGCCCATGGTGGCGCAGCTTGATGCCGCTATGGACGTGCTGTGGCGGCGGTTGCAGGCGGTCCGTGACCTGCGCCAACACGCGGTCAAGCACGCTGTGCAAACCCTGCTGCAAATCCGTCCGGTTGCCTTGAATGCTACTGAAAGAATAGCTGCTAGTGCAGGTACATCAAGCGCTGCACTCGTATTGCGTGACAATATTCGCAGCCGTTCACGCATCGAGCACGCCTACCTGCGGGCTATCCATACGGCACAGCACGAGATCATCATCGCCAACGCCTACTTCGTACCCGGCTTCCGTCTGCGCCAAGCGCTGGTGCAGGCTGCAGAGCGGGGTGTGCGGGTGCAGTTGCTGCTGCAAGGCAAGTACGAGTACTTTATGCAGTACTACGCGGCGCGCCCGGTGTACGGTGTGCTGCTGGGGGCGGGGGTGGAAATCTATGAATATGCGCCCAGCTTTTTGCACGCCAAGGTGGCCGTGGTGGACGGCCATTGGGCCACGGTGGGGTCCAGCAACCTGGACCCTTTGAGCCTGCTGCTGGCCCGCGAAGCCAATGTGGTGGCGGATGACCTGGTGTTTGCCTCCCGCCTGCGGGACCGCTTGCTACAGGCGATTCAGGACGAAGGCCAACGCATGGACCCCACCCTCTACGCCCGCCGCCCGCTGCGCCAGCGTGGCCTGGAGTACATCGCCATGCTGGTGATGCGTCTGGCGCTTTGGGTGACGGGTAAGCGCTATTAATTTAATAGCTGCTTGCGCAGGCAGTACCTGCGCAAACTGCCTAAAGGGCTTGGCTACTCACTACCCACGGCGGGCACAACTTACTCCAGGCCAGGAACCCGTGGAACCGGCTTTGCCCCCCAGCAAGAGGGTTGGCGAAAACACGCAGTGTGTAGCCTGGGGGGACGCTAATTTGGCAGGTTGTAGCGACCCGGCGCAATGATGTTGTCGGGATCAAACGTTTGCTTGAGAGACCGCACGGTCTGCCAGTACTGGGGGTCGCGTGACAGCACGTCAGCCATCACATCGGCGCGGGCCCGGTAGATCTCTAGCTTGTGGGCGTGCAGGTAGTCCAGCATGGCCTTGGCGCAGCGGTGGGCTTTCTCAATCTCTTCAGGCGCACTGCGGTCAAACAGCAGGTTAATGACCGCTACCAAGGAGCTGGACGTTTCAATGTTGACGGTCATGTACAGCACATGCCCGTGCTTGGCGGCCACTGTTTTCAAGCCTTCCAGTATCTTCACCACCACTTTTCCATCGGGAGGTAAGGCCGGGCTGATGAACACCAGGCCGCAATTGGATTCGTCCAGGCGTACCGCAGGCAAATCAGAGCGACCGTATTTCCAAAGCAGGTTGTCAATCGCTACGTCGGTGGGCACGCCGAGCGCTAAACCATGGAGTGGACGCACGGCTGCAATGGCCGCCGCGTTGGCGCGGGCAAAAGGCAGAAAACGCAGGGCATGCATCACCCGAAAACCGTTGTCTAGCAGGCCGTCCGTGATCACTGCCACCCGCGCCAGCGGGGCCATGCGCGCCTTGATTTCTTTCAAGGCAGCGCTGACCTGCCCTTTGTTGCCTGTCACGGCGCCCAGGCTGGTCCATTCGTTGGGCGCCACGACCTTGAGCGCTTTTTCCGCCTCCAGCAGGGCCTGTTCGGTTGCGAATCCGCAGGCGGATTCCATGTAGCGGGTCATGCCAAACATCATGGACGCATGGCTGCGGGCCTGGTTGGCAATGTGGGTCACCGATGTCATCAGTCCCTCGCGCTTTAGATAGGCTAGCTCATTGATAAATGCGCCCAGTTTTTTGTTGTCGCGCAAGGCCAGAGACACCGCAACCTCTTTGGGGCGGCGCGGCATCAGCCGAAAACAGGCACTGGTGACGATGCCAAAGTTGCCCTGAAAAAACAAACCATCCAGCATGGGACCCAGCCCGAATGGGTGGCTATGTGCCAGTGGCGAGTCTTCCCCGAGTCGGCGGAATCCTGTTTTGGT
>CANFZJ010000270.1 GCA_947451445.1 Comamonadaceae bacterium | reverse complement strand
GATCCCAAGACCATGGGCACCGTGCCCAACGTTGGCCTGATGGCCCAGCAGGCCGAAGAATACGGCTCGCACGACAAGACCTTTGAGATTGCTGAAGACGGCGTGGCCAATGTCACCGATGTGGCCACCGGCGAAGTGCTTCTGAGCCAGAACGTGGAAGCCGGCGACATCTGGCGCATGTGCCAGTGCAAGGATGCAGCCATCCGCGACTGGGTCAAACTGGCTGTCACCCGCGCCCGCAACTCCGGCATGCCGGTGGTGTTCTGGCTCGACCAATACCGCCCCCATGAAGCGCAGCTGATCACCAAGGTCAAGATGTACCTGCACGAGCACGACACCACCGGCCTGGACATCCAGATCATGAGCCAGGTGCGCGCCATGCGCTACACGCTGGAGCGCGTGATCCGTGGCCAGGACACCATCAGCGCCACCGGCAACATCTTGCGCGACTACCTGACCGACCTGTTCCCCATCATGGAACTGGGCACCTCGGCCAAGATGCTGTCCATCGTGCCCCTGATGGCCGGTGGCGGTATGTACGAAACCGGTGCGGGCGGCTCTGCCCCCAAGCACGTGCAGCAGCTGGTGGAGGAAAACCACCTGCGCTGGGACTCGCTGGGTGAATTCCTGGCGTTGGCCGTGTCACTGGAAGACCTGGGACTCAAAACCAGCAACACCCGGGCCAAAATTCTGGCCCAGACCTTGGACGCCGCCACCGGCCAGCTGTTGGACAACAACAAGAACCCGTCTCCCAAGACAGGCCAACTGGACAACCGTGGCAGCCAGTTCTACCTGGCCATGTACTGGGCCCAGGCTTTGGTTGCGCAAACGCAGGACAAGGAACTGCAAGCCCATTTCGCCCCCTTGGCCAAAGCCTTGACCGACGGTGAGCAGGCCATCATTGCCGAGCTCAAGGCCGTGCAAGGCCAGCCTGCCGATATCGGTGGCTATTACCTGGCCGATGCCGCGAAGTGCGAGGCCGTGATGCGTCCTAGCGCCACGCTGAATGCTGCACTGGCTGCCGCGCAGGTCTAAGCACGTACCAGACCCCGCCAAGTCCCGGCAAACCAGACCCCTGGTTTGCCGGGTTTTTTTTAAGAAAAAACAGCTGTTTGCGCATATTTGGTGGGCGTCAGCAGCTATTTTATTTGTAGCATTTGTCCGCGTGTCTGGACAACCTTCAGCGGGCGTTAAGTGACGCCCCGCCATAATCCCTGCGATATGAATGCCTTGCTCCACTCCGCTACCGAATTAGTGTCCGTGCCGAAGAAACACCGGGCCCCGCCCCGGCTGTCCTGCGTGGTACCTTGCTACAACGAGGCGGCCAATCTGGCCAGCCTGCTGCCACTGCTGATAGCGGCGTTGCAGGCCCAGGTGGCGCAGTGGGAGATCATTCTGGTCGATGACGGCAGCCGCGACGCCACCCCGCTGGTGCTGGCCAAATGGGCCCAGCAGCCGGGCGTGCTGGCCTTGCAGCTGTCGCGCAACTTTGGCAAAGAGGCCGCGCTGACCGCCGGATTGGAGGCCGCCACCGGTGACGTGGTGATGATGATGGATGCCGATCTACAGCACCCCCCTGCCTTGATTGCCACGTTTTTGCAGCACTGGCAGGCCGGTGCCGACGTGGTTTACGCTGTGCGGAAAAGCCGGGCGAATGAGAGCGCCTTCAAGCGTGTCGGTGTGCGCTGGTTTTACGGGCTGGTCAACGGGGCCGACCGCTTTGAAGTACCGGCCGGGGCGGGCGACTTCCGCCTGATGGACCGTGCGGTGGTGGACGCCATTTTGTCCCTGCCGGAGCGCAACCGCTTCATGAAAGGCCTGTACGCCTGGGTGGGTTTTGACACCGTGGCCGTGCCCTATGAACCCGCTGAACGGGCCCACGGGCAAAGCCATTTCAACCGCTTGCAGTTAATACGCCTGGGCTTTGATGGACTCACGGCCTTTACCACCTTGCCGCTGCGGGCGGTCAGCACCCTGGGCTTCATGCTGGCGCTGATTGCATTTGTCTACGGCGGTTACCTGACGGCCAAATACCTGGTCTACGGCGGCGATGTCAGCGGTTGGACCACGATTGTGGTCAGCCTGATGCTGTTTGCGGGCATCCAGATGGTGGCGCTGGGGATCGTCGGTGAATACGTGGGCCGCATCTTTGAAGAGGTCAAGGCACGCCCCTTGTACCTGGTCAAGCGCAAGCTGGGCCACGGCCTGTACGCGTCCCAGCCATGAGCGCCGGGCCTGTTCCAAAGGGCCGCAGCCTGGCCCTGGTTGCGCTGCTGGTGTTTGCCTGGTTTGCGGCCACTGCCTGGGTGCGCCCGCTGCTGCTGCCAGACGAAGGCCGTTACGTCGCCGTAGTTTGGGAAATGCTGCGCAGCGGCGACTGGATGACGCCGACCCTGAACGGTTTGCCGTTTTTCCATAAACCCCCGTTGTTTTACTGGCTGGGGGCGGGAGTGATGTCCGTCTTTGGCCCGAGTGAATGGGCGGGCCGCATGGGCGCCATCGTGGGGGCCACGCTGGGGTGTTTTGCGCTGTATGCCTTTGTGCGGCGCTGGTGCGGTGAGCGTACCGGGCGCATGGCGCTGCTGGTGCTGGCGGTGCAGCCACTGTTCTTCATGGGCGGGCAGTACGCCAACCTGGACATGCTGGTGGCGGGCTGCATCAGCGCCACCGTGCTGCTGCTGGCCCACGCCGCCCTGTGCCTGCAGCAAGGCCTGCCGTACCGTGCTGCGCTGTGGGGCGGCTATGCCCTGGTGGCCTTGAGCGTGCTGGCCAAGGGGCTGATCGGCATCGTGCTGCCCGGTGGCGTCATCGTGCTGTGGCTGTTGCTGCAGGGGCGCTGGCGCGTGCTGCTGCGCCTGCTGTCGCTGCCGGGGCTGTTGGTGTTTTTGCTGTTGGCGGGGCCCTGGTTTTGGGTGATGCAGGCGCGCTTTCCTGAGTTCGGCTACTACTTTTTCATCGTCCAGCATTTCAAGCGCTTTGCCGAAACCGGCTTTAACAACGCGCAGCCGTTCTGGTTTTATCCAGCGGTGCTGGCTGTGTTTTTTGCGCCCTGGGGTGTCTGGCTGGTGCGGGCTTTCCGGCCCGGCCGGGGGCGCAGCCCGGAGCAGCAGTCCGTGCATCTGTTGATGGGCATTTGGGCGGCGCTGATTGTGCTGTTTTTCTCGCTGCCACAGTCCAAACTGGTGGGCTACGTGCTGCCGGCCGTGCCCGCGCTGGCATATTTTGTAGCCGATGCCTATGTGCGCCGGACCAGCGACAGCGCCAGTTCCAGCCGCTGGTGGCTGGCCAGTGCCGCCTTAGGGCTGCTGGTCAGCCTGGGTGCGGTGGCCGGACTGGCCTGGAAGGCTCCCAAGTCCACCCGTGGTTTTGCGGCAGTGCTGGCGGCCCAGGGCGCGCGGGGCGACGCCGTGTTCATGCTGGACCACTACTACTACGACCTGCCGTTTTATGCCCGCTTGCAGCAGCCGGTGCGGGTGGTGGGCGACTGGACCCGGGCAAAAATCGACTTGCACGACAACTGGCAAAAAGAGATCGCCGATGCGGGGGACTTTGCACCCACCCAGGCCCAGGCGCTGTTGATCGGCGCTGCTGCTTTGCCTGCGGCGCTGTGCCAGCACCCGGTGGCCTGGCTCATGGGCGACAAAGACTCCCTGCAACGCTTCACCGGGTTGGCCCAGGCGACCGTGCTGCTGAATAGTGGCGACACCACGCTGTGGCGGCTGGAGCGGCCCGTGCCATGTCCATCGCCATGACCCGCCATATCAGCATCTGCATTGACGATTTCGGCCAGCACGCTGGCATCAACGCTGCCGCTCTGCAACTGGTGGCTCTGGGGCGGGTCCATGCCGTGGGCTGCCTGGTGGGCGGCCATGCCATGCCGGGCACGGCCAGCGCGGTGGCAGACATGGCCCAGGCCGGGGTGGACGTGGGTTTGCACCTCGATTTCACCGAATTCCCGTTGTTGCCGCAGTCGCTGCACAGCCTGCCGCAGATCATTGTGCAAAGCTATCTGCGCCGCCTGAATCGGCAGCAGGTGCGTAGCGAAATCTGCGCCCAGCTGGACGCGTTCGAGGCCCTCACGGGCCGCCAGCCCGCGTTTGTGGACGGCCACCAGCACATCCACCAACTGCCTACCGTGCGCAATGTGTTGATGCAAGAGCTGGCGCGCCGCTACGGTAGCTACCGCCCGTGGATACGCAGCACCCGCAGCGGTGGCGGGGTGGGGCGGGAGCGGTTCAAGCCCTGGGTGATTGAAAGCCTGGGCGCGTCGGCCATGGCGGTGCTGTGCCGCACGGGTGGCTACCCGCAAAACACGCGGCTGCTGGGGGTGTACAACTTTCAGGGCGGGGTGGATGCCTACCGCCGTTTGCTGGCCGGGTGGCTGGCCCGGGCCCGTAGCGGCGACCTGCTGATGTGCCACCCCAGTACGCCGTGCACCGCCGCTGACGGCTTGCTGCCCGCCCGCGTGGCCGAGCTGGAAGTGCTGGCCGGGCCGGACTTTGCCAGCCTGTTGCAGCAGGCTGACATTCGCCTGGGTGCTGTTTCAGCGCACACGGAACTTATGGGCACTTCTAGAAATTCAATTTTCGGGATGCAGAGCAAGGCGCCCGGAACGCAGGACACCGGAATGCACTTCGGTGCATGAGGATTCCGAGTACCGCGCAACGCCGCTATGCGCCCGACAATTGGATTTATAGAGGTGCCCTT
>CANFZJ010000269.1 GCA_947451445.1 Comamonadaceae bacterium | reverse complement strand
TGTCCGTCTTTGAACGCGGCAAAGAAGCCTTTGTGTTCCACCCCGGCCCGCTGTTTGCGCAGATTCTGCTGGCCGACGAGATCAACCGCGCCAGCCCCAAGACCCAGAGCGCACTGCTGGAGGCGAGGGAAGAAAAACAGGTCACCGTGGAAGGCGCCACCCGCCCGCTGCCCGTGCCCTTTTTCGTCATCGCCACGCAAAACCCGCTGGACCAGCTGGGCACCTTCGCCCTGCCCGAGTCGCAGCTGGACCGGTTTTTGATGCGCATATCCCTGGGCTACCCCGACCGTGCCGCCGAGCGCCAACTGCTGGCCGGGCAGGACCGGCGCGACCTGCTGGACCACTTGCCCAGCCTGCTGACCCCGCACGAGCTGCAAGAACTGCAGCAGCAGGTGCTGCAAGTACACGCCGCCGACCCGCTGCTGGACTACGTGCAAGACCTGGTCGCGGCCACCCGCTCGGGCCGCTGGTTCATCCAGGGCCTGAGCCCGCGCGCCGGCATTGCCGTGGTGCGCGCCGCCAAAGCCCAGGCCCTGCTGAGTGGCCGCGACTACGTGGCCCCGGACGACGTGCAGGCCATCCTGGCGCAAACCGTGGCGCACCGGCTGGTGCCTGTGGGGGACGCTGGGCGCGGGGCTGTGGCGCAGGTGCAGGCGATGATCGAAGCAACGCCCTTGCCGTAAGGATGGCACACCCCCAGGCTACGCACTGCGTGTCTTCGCCAACCCCCTTGCAGGGGGCAATGCCAGTGGCCCGGCAAAGCCGGTTCCACGGCATTTCTGGAATAGTCTGTTAAGCATGCCCAATCCATTCACGCTTTTACGCACCCGCTTCCAGCGCTGGTGGCAGGCGCGCATCCTGCTTACCGACACCACGCTGCTGACCCAGCGCAACGTCTACATCCTGCCCACCGTGCCTGGCCTGGTGCTGGCCGCCACCCTGCTGGTGCTGCTGGTGGCCAGCATCAACTACCAGCTGAATCTGGGCTATCTGCTGACGTTTTTGCTGGCCGGTTGCGCGGTGGTGGGCATGCACGTGGGGCACGGCACGCTGCGTGGACTTACTATGCATTTAATAGCACCTCCCGCACAGTACATGGGCGCAAATGCCCTGTTTGACATACAACTCAGCAGCAGCCGCAAAAGCACCCGCTATGGCATCGGCCTGGGCCTGCTGGGCAGCGGCCACTGGGCTTGGGCGGACGTGCCTGCGCAGGGCAGCGTCCGGGTACAAATCGCCTTCACCCCCACCCAGCGCGGCCTGCAGGCGCTGCCCGCCATCACCGCCGAAACGAGGTTCCCGCTGGGCACCTTCCGCGTTTGGACCTACTGGCGGCCCGCCACGCAGCTGCTGGTCTACCCCCGGCCCGAAGCACATCCGCCCCCACTGCCCCCCGGCATGCCGCGCGCGGGCGGCGCCCACCACAGCGCAGCGCAGGCCACGGGCGAATTCGACGGCGTGCGGGCGTATCGGCGCGGCGACCCGCTGAAACTGGTGGTATGGAAAAAAGCCGCCAAGGCCGATGTCACCGGCGAATGGGTCAGCCGCGACAGCCAGCAGGCCCAGCGCCATGAACTCTGGCTGGACTACGCCCAGGCCGGGCTGCCGGACAAAGAGGCCCGCCTGTCCCGCCTGTGCGCCTGGGTGCTGCAAGCCGACCAGCGCGGGCTGGACTACGGCCTGCGCCTGCCCGGCAGCGAGATCGCCCCGGCAGCGGGCGAAGCGCATAAAAGGCGTTGCTTGGAGACGCTGGCTTTATGCTGAACCACGGCACGCAACCCAGCCCCCGTCATTCCCGCGCAGGCGGGAATCCAGCGAGCGCCGTACTGGATACCCGCCTGCGCGGGCATGGCGGAGGTTTATGCATAAAATCAGCCTCCAGCGCCCATTCCACCTGCGCAAGAAGCTATGAATAAAATAGCAACCGCACTCCACACCCTGCCCCGCGACAGCCGCGACACGCTGTTCCTGCTGGCCGTCATTGCCTGGGTGGTGCTGCCGCAGGTGGCGAACTTGCCGCTGTGGTGCAGCAGCCTGGCGGCGGGCGTGTTGCTGTGGCGCGGCTGGCTGGCCTGGCGGGCGCGGCCCCTGCCCTCGCGCTGGTGGCTGGCGTTTTTGTTGGCGGTAACGCTGGCGGCCACCTGGGCGACACACAAAACGCTGCTGGGCCGCGACGCGGGGGTCACGCTGATCGTGGTGCTGCTGGCACTCAAAACCCTGGAGCTGCGGGCCCGGCGCGATGCGTTTGTGGTGTTCTTCCTGGGCTTCTTCACCATGTTGACCAACTTCTTCTTCTCGCAGTCGCTGCTGACCGCCGCCGCCATGCTCATCGCGCTGCTGGGCCTGCTGGCGGCGCTGGTCAACGCGCACATGCCGGTCACCAGCCGGGCGCCGCTGCGCGAGGCCACCCGCATTGCGGGCAGCATGGCGCTGCTGGGCGCACCCATCATGGCGCTGCTGTTTGTGCTGTTCCCACGCGTGGCCCCGCTGTGGGGCGTACCCAGCGATGCCATGGCCGGGCGCAGCGGCTTGTCGGCCCAGATGCAGGTGGGCACCATGGCCAGCCTGGCGCTGGACGACGGCATTGCGCTGCGGCTGCGCTTTGACGGCCCGCCGCCCGCGCAGAGCGCGCTGTACTTTCGCGGCCCGGTGCTGTCGCTGTTTGACGGGCGCACCTGGCTGGCCCTGTCCCAACCCACTGGCGACTTCCAACGCAGCGACCTGCAAGTCAGCGGCCCGCCCGTCCATTACCAGGTCACCCTGGAACCGAACAACCGCCCCTGGCTGTTGACGATGGACGCCACGCCCGCAGCCCCGGTGCTGCCCGACATGGGTGCAGCAATGGCACCCGACCTGCAGTGGCAAGCCAACCGCCCCGTCACCGAGCTGCTGCGCTACAGCGCGCAAAGCTACCCGCAGTTTCGCTACGGCCCGCAGCGCCGCGACGCCAGCCTGCTGCCCTTTGTGGAGCTGCCGCCCGGCTTCAACCCGCGCACCCTGCAACTGGCCGCCGACCTGCACCGCCAGCACAGCGACCCCACCGCGCTGGTGGCCGCCGTGCTGGAGCGCCTGCGCACGGGCAGCTACAGCTACACGCTGGACCCTGGCCTGTACGGGGTCCACACGGCGGACGAATTCTGGTTCGACCGCAAGGAAGGCTTTTGCGAGCACATCGCTTCGTCCTTCGTCATCCTGATGCGGGCGCTGGACGTGCCTGCACGCATCGTCACCGGCTACCAGGGCGGCGAGCTGAACGGGGTGGACGGTTTTTGGGTGGTGCGCCAGAGCGACGCCCACGCCTGGGCCGAGGTCTGGCTGGCAGGCCAGGGCTGGACCCGGGTAGACCCGACAGGTGCCGTCGCCCCTGGCCGCGTCGGCACGCTGCAACGGCTGCAGGCCCCGCGCGGGGTGATTGCGAACACCCTGGTCAACGTCAGCCCCGACACCGCCAAACGCCTGCGCGCCGCCTGGGACGCGGTGAACAACGGCTGGAACCAATGGGTGCTGAACTACAGCCAGGGCGCACAGCTGAATTTGCTGAAAAACCTGGGCTTTGCCAACCCCGAATGGGAGGACCTGGGCCGCGTGCTGGCCGCTCTGCTGGGCGTCGCCACCCTGGGTTTTGTGGCCTGGGCACAGTGGACGCGCCAGCAGCACGCCCCCTGGCTGCGCCTGCTGGACGCAGCCCGCCGCAAGCTGCGCAAAGCCGGGCTGAACGCACCGGCCCACGCCGCCCCCCGCCAGCTGGCTGCGCTGCTGGCGGACCAGCCCGCCCTGCGCGACTGGCTGCTGCAGCTGGAGGCCCAGCGCTATGCGCCAAAGACCTCGGACACCCAACACAGCTTGGCCGCACTGCGGCGCAGCTTCAAGCGGCTGGCGTGGCCGCGCTAGACTGGGGGAAATTTCCTTTTCCCCATGTATAAACTCCTGCCATCCGCTCTACTTTTAATAGCTGCCGCTGCACTCCCTGCCTGCGCTAGCCACCCAAAACGCCCTAAACCTGAAGCCAACGCCGCCAGTCCGCTGTACGCCAGCCGCGCCGATGCCATGGCCACCGTGGACGGCATGGCCGAGCGCCAAGGGCTGGACCCGGCCTGGGTCCGCCAGGCGCTGGGCCAGGCCCACTTCATCCCCAGCATCCCCAAGCTAATGGCCCCGGCACCCAAAGGCACGGCGAAAAACTGGACCGTGTACCGCAGCCGCTTCATCGACCCGGTGCGCATTGCCGCCGGCGCCCGCTTCTGGCGCGCCCACCGCGACACGCTGGAACGGGCCGAAAAAGAATTCGGCGTGCCACCTGAAATCATCGTCGGCATCATCGGGGTGGAGACGATTTACGGGCAAAACATGGGCAGCTTCCGCGTGCTGGACGCGCTGGCCACACTGGCCTTCGACTTCCCCGCCAGCCACCCGCGCGCGGCCGAACGCAGCGCCTACTTCCAGGGTGAGCTGGAGCGGTATTTGGGCCTGACCCAGCACGCGGGCATCGCCCCCACCAGCCTGCGCGGCAGCTACGCCGGGGCGATGGGCATGCCCCAGTTCATGCCGACCAGCTGGGCCAAGTTTGCGGTGGACTTTGACGGAGACGGCCAGATCGACCTGTTCCACAGCCCGGCCGACGTGATTGGCTCGGTGGCCAGCTACTTCAAGGCCTTTGGCTGGCAGCCCGGCATGCCCACGCACCACCCGGTGCAGTTCAGCCCCACGGTGGACATGGACGCCCTG
>CANFZJ010000268.1 GCA_947451445.1 Comamonadaceae bacterium | reverse complement strand
GAAAGTTTTGGTCATGTGTTTTCTCTTTGAAAAGAATGGTTTGGCCAACCTAAAGGGGTTGGCGTCCTGGCAGCCCTTTTCCACGGTCGGCGTCTCTCTGGTGGAGATCTCTTAGGTGGGGTTTTAACTGCACCGCGGGGCTCGCCATCCGCTGTGCAGCCTTTGATTATACAAATATGCGGGCTTGGCCGTCAATGCTCGCGGTTACGCTGGTTGGCCAGCAGGCGCTGGGTGTTCTCCACGCAGGCCGGTAAAGCAACGAATTCCGGCCTCTGGCACTCCCGGTACATGCACATGGGGCGGGTGAAAAAGTTGCTGTCCGCACACAGGGCGGGGGGAGCTTCGGCGGTTTGGCGATGGCTCTGCTGGTGCGCGGGGTGTGGCGCAGCGCGGGCTGTGGCCTTGGGGAGTGCCGACTGGGGCACAAGCCGCTTGGCAGGCGCGGCAACACTGGGCGTCACCACCACCGCAGCAGCCCCCACAGGCTCGGCCACGACTACCGCTTGCACTGGCGCATCCAGTGCCGCCATCGGTACACGCGTGGCAACAGGACCCGATACAGGGGCCAGCTGCCAAAAAGCCCCGGCCCCCAAGCCCATCGCGGCAACCAGCGCCAAGACCAGCGCCCACGGCCCCAGCCGCCGGGCTGGGATGTCCACCACGCCATTGCGTTCGACCAGCGCCAGGCTATGCGCGTCCTCGGACGGCCTGGGTGGATACACAAACTGGGTCGGCGCGTGCGGCTGCGGCACCGCCCCAGGGCGGGCGTGCTGCGCCTGCTCCTGCGCAGACAGCTGCCAGTTGTCGCCCATCGCCGCACGCCAGTCAAACCGGGCCATGTCCAGCGAAGCAGGCAAAGCCATCGCATGGGCAAAGGCGGCCACCGACTGCGGGCGCTGCTCGGGGCGGATAGCCAGGCACTGGTCCAACGCATCCACAAACGAGGCCGTGTAAACAAGGCCATAGAGCGATTGGGCCGACTGCGCCACACCCCGCAGGCTGGGCATACGGTCACGCAGTATGCGGAATGTGGCGGGCGGCGGCATCTCGTTGGCCAGGCAGCCGTGCACCACGGCAGCCAGTGAATACAGGTCGCTCCACGGGCCTTGGGCCATGTCACGCGCATCGGCGTACTGCTCGATGGGGGCGTAATTCACCTTCAACACAGCGGTGTGGTGGCGGCTGATGTCGCCAATCGCCCGGCGGGCCGCGCCCAGGTCCAGCAGCACCGGGGGCCCGTTGTCCTGCAAAAAAATATTGTCCGGCGACACGTCACGGTGCACCGTGCCATGCCCGTGCAGCAGCTTGAGCGCCTCCAGCACAGACCACAGCACCTGGCGCAGCCAGTCTTCGCTGGGCGGGTGGCGCATCTGGCTGCGGGCCTGCTTGAGCGTCATGCCCACATACAGCGGCATCACCATGTAGGCCGTGTTGTTGGCCTCCCAGAAACGAAACACCTTGACCAGCGACGGGTGGTCAAACTGCGCCAGCAGCCGAGCCTCGGCCACAAACGACTGCAAACCGGCCTGGTAACTGGCCACCTCCAGCGACGAGCGGATGAACACCGACACCGCAGCCCCACGCCCGGCCAGCGCGGCAGGCATGTATTCCTTGATGGCCACCGCACGGTGCAGCGAATGGTCATATGCCTCGTAGACCATGCCAAAGCCGCCTACGCCCAGCAGGCGCAGCAGCTCGAACTCGCCCAGCCGCGTGCCTGCAGGCAGGGCATCGCTGTGCTGCACCTTGGGCGCAACGGTTACGGGAATGGAGTCATTCATGGGGCGGCAAGTTTACGGCGCACAGCTATACCCCTGGCGCAGGCCTCGTTACCATAGGGGGATATGTTTAGTTACCGCCACGCCTTCCACGCAGGCAACCACGCCGATGTGCTCAAACACACGGTGCTGATTGCCACCCTCAAACACCTGACCGAAAAAGACCCGGCCCTGGCCGTGCTGGACACCCACGCGGGGGCCGGGCTGTACCGCCTGGACGGCGACTACGCCGAGACCAGCGGCGAGGCAGCCAACGGCATCCTCAAGCTGCTGGCCACCCCCGAACCCGGCGCTGCACCGTTTGTGCCCGCCCCGGCCCTGCAAGATTACCTGGCCATGGTGGCCAGCTTCAACAAGTCGGGCGGCAAAAAGGTCTACCCCGGCTCGCCCTTCATCATGCAGCAGCTGCTGCGCGACCACGACCGACTGAAACTGTTTGAACTGCACCCCACCGACAGCAAAACCCTGTCGGCCAACGTTGCCCAGCTGAACGCCGGGCGGCAGGTCGCCGTGTTCCGTGAGGACGGCTTTGAAGGCATCCGCAAATTCTTGCCTCCACCGGCCCGTCGCGCATTCCTGCTGTGCGATCCTAGCTATGAAATCAAAAGCGATTACGCCCTGGTTTCCAGCATGGTCGCCAACTGCCTGAAGATATTTGCCACCGGCACCTACGCCGTTTGGTACCCCATCATCCCCCGCCCCGAGGCGCACGACCTGCCCCGCAAGCTCAAAACCCAGGCCACCAAGCTGGGCAAAAGCTGGCTGCACGCCACGCTGACCGTCAAGTTCAGCAAGCTGACCACCGACGAGGCTGGCGAGGTCAAACGCCCTGGTCTGCCCGCCAGCGGCATGTTCATCATCAACCCGCCGCACACACTGAAAGCCGCGCTCAAGCCCGCTTTGGAGCAAATGGTGGCGCAACTGGGACAGGACAAACACGCAACCTTCACCCTCGACTCTGGAGGCTAAATAGGCCGCCAGCGCATATTCCACCTGCGTAAGTAACTATGATTTTTGTAGCAGGCTCCGCCAACCTCGATTTCGTCGTGCGCGCCGCGCACATCCCCGCCCCCGGTGAAACCGTGCTGGGTCGCGCCTTCCAGACCTTCCCCGGCGGCAAGGGCGCCAATCAGGCCATCGCCTGTGCGCGGGCGGGCGGCGCGCCCACCCAGATGCTGCTGGCGTTGGGCGACGACGCGTTTGCCGTGCCGCTAGAAGCCTCGCTGGCCGAGGCGGGCGTTATCCAGCACGTCATCCGCTCTGCCGACCAGCCCACCGGCACCGCCTTCATCTGCGTCTCCGACGATGCCGAAAACGCCATCACCGTGGCCCCCGGCGCCAATCTGGCCCTGCAGGCCGCCCACCTGCCGCCGCTGGCGGGCGTGCGCTACCTGCTGCTGCAGCTGGAAACCCCGCTGGACGCCGTCACCGCCTACGCCCAGGCCGCCCGCGCCCAAGGTGTGCAGGTGGTGCTGAACGCCGCCCCGGCCCAGGTGCTGCCGCCCGCCCTGCTGGCCACCGTGGACGTGCTGGTGGTCAACGAGGGCGAGCTGGCCACCGTGGCCCAGCACCAGGGCAGCGTGGCCGAATGCCTGGCCCGGGTGCATGTGGCCTGCGTGGTCGTCACCCTGGGCCACCGGGGCTGCTGCGCCCGGCTGGACGGCACGCTGCTGTTCCAGCCCGCCTACCCCGTCACGCCCGTGGACACCACCGCCGCAGGCGACAGCTTTTGCGGTGCGCTCACCGCCGCCCTGGCCCAAGGCCACCCGCTGGCGCTGGCCCTGCAACACGGCAGCGCCGCCGGCGCACTCGCCTGCACCCGCCCCGGTGCGCAGTCCAGCATCCCCACGCACGCCGAAGTGCTGGCCCTGGTCGCCACCGGTACCCCATCCCATGCAGACAGCACCCTGCGCGCCTACTGCGGTTTTTAATTTCCCTACCTGGACACACCCCATGACTTCCATCCTCCCCAGCAAAGTCATTTTTGATACCGACCCCGGCGTAGACGACGCCATGGCCCTGTACTACGCGCTGGCCCACCCGGCCATCGACATCGTCGGCATCACCACCACCTTCGGCAACGTCACGGTGCAGCAGGCGGCCACCAACGGCCTGTACCTGACCGCCATCGCAGGCAAAACCGTCCCCGTCACAAAAGGCGTGGCGACACCCTGGGTCAAGCCCGGCGAAGCCCCGCCCGACTTCATCCACGGCGGCGACGGCCTGGGCAACCTGCCATCCCGCGTGGCCACCAGCAACCAGCTGGACCCGCGCTCGTCCGCCCAGTTCATCGTCGATATGGCCCGCGCCCACCCCGGTGAAATCACCCTGGTCGCCGTCGGCCCGCTGGGCAACCTGAGCCTGGCGCTGAAGCTGGAGCCACAGCTGCCCCAACTGCTGAAAGAAGTGATCCTGATGGCGGGCACCATCACCGAGCCCGGCAACGTGTCTCCCGTGGCCGAGGCCAATGTGTGGAACGACCCGCATGCCGCCGACCACGTATTCACCGCAGGCTGGAAGCTGACCATGGTCGGCCTGGACGTGACGCACCGCGTCATCGTGCCCCTGGCGCTGGTCAAAAAGGTAGCCGACAAGCACCAGCATGTCGCCACCGACGTGCTGCACCACGCCGTCAGCTTCTACGCGGACTTCTACAGCGGCATCTACCCGCATGTGGCCAAAATCCACGGCTGCTTTGGCCACGACGTGCTGGCCTTCATCTACCTGACCAACCCCGAGCTATTCGGCCTGGAGAGCGGCCGCATGCGCGTGGCCGTGGACGGCCTGGCCCAGGGCCAGACCATGCTGCAGCGCAAGTCCATCCCCTATCCGCAGGCCGGCTGGGGGATTGGTATGCCTGTCACCCATGCCTGCATGCAGGTGGACGCGCCTGCCGCCTGCAAGGTTTTGGAAGACACTTTGATGAGCAGCTGGCTGCACGCCTGAACCCACAGGCAGCTACCCAGCGCGCCCTTGAAACGCACCT
>CANFZJ010000267.1 GCA_947451445.1 Comamonadaceae bacterium | reverse complement strand
TTTGCTGGATGGCGATCATGCCCTTGGTGCCACGGCCATGGCGGGTGTATTCGGTGATGCTGGTGCGTTTGCCGTAGCCGTTCAGGGTGGCGGTCAGCACGCTTTGCTGTTCGTCTTCGGCCACCAGCATGGCGATCACGCCCTGGCCGTCTTCCAGCATCATGCCGCGCACACCACGGGCGTTGCGGCCCATGGGGCGCACATCGTTCTCGTCAAAGCGCACGGCCTTGCCGCCGTCGCTGAACAGCATCACGTCGTGCTTGCCGTCGGTGAGGGCGGCGCCGATCAGGAAGTCGCCTGGGTCCAGGTCCACGGCGATGATGCCGGCCTTGCGCGGGTTGCTGAAGTCGTCCAGCGGGGTCTTTTTGACCGTGCCCATGCTGGTCGCCATGAACACGTACTGGTCATCGGGGAACTTGCGCGCCGCGCCGGTCAGGGCCAGCACTACATTGATCTTTTCGCCTTCTTGCAGCGGGAACATATTAACGATGGGGCGGCCGCGTGAGCCGCGCGAGCCCGCGGGCACTTCCCATACCTTGAGCCAGTACAGGCGGCCCCGGTTGCTGAAGCACAGCAGGTAGTCGTGCGTGTTGGCGATGAACAGCTGGTCCACCCAGTCGTCCTCTTTGGTGGCCGTGGCTTGCTTGCCGCGCCCGCCGCGCTTTTGCGCCCGGTATTCGCCCAGGGGCTGGCTCTTGATATAGCCGCCGTGCGACAGGGTAACGACCATGTCGGTGGGCGTGATCAGGTCTTCGGTGCTCAGGTCGAACGCGCTGTATTCCACCTGGCTGCGGCGTGCGCCAACTTTGGTGGCGCCGAATTCAAGTTTGATGGCAGTCAGTTCGTCGCCAATGATGGCCGACACGCGGGCGGGCTTGGCCAGAATGTCCAGGAAGTCTTCTATCTCGGACATTACCTCTTTGTATTCAGCAACGATCTTGTCCTGCTCCAGACCGGTCAGGCGTTGCAGACGCATCTGTAAAATCTCTTGCGCCTGCACTTCGGACAGGCGGTACAGACCGTCCTGGCCCATGCCGAGTTCTTTTTCTAGGCCGTCGGGGCGGTAGTCGTCCACATTCACCATGCCGCCGTCGGCACGGGTACGGGTCAACATCTCGCGCACCAATTTGCTGTCCCAGGGCTTGGCCATCAGCTCAAGTTTGGCGACAGGTGGCGTGGGGGCATTGCGGATGATGGCAATGAAGTCGTCAATATTCGCCAGTGCCACCGCCAGGCCTTCCAGCACGTGGCCGCGTTCGCGGGCCTTGCGCAGGTTGAAGATGGTGCGGCGGGTAACGACCTCGCGGCGGTGCTCCAGAAAGACTTCGATCAGGTCCTTCAGGTTGCACAGCTTGGGCTGGCCGTTCACTAGCGCCACCATGTTCATGCCAAAGGTGTCTTGCAGCTGAGTCTGTTTGTACAGGTTGTTCAGCACTACTTCGGGCACTTCGCCGCGCTTGAGTTCGATCACCAGGCGCATGCCGGACTTATCGGACTCGTCCTGGATGTGGCTGATGCCTTCGATCTTTTTCTCGTGCACCAGCTCGGCCATGCGCTCTTGCAGGGTCTTCTTGTTGCACTGGTAGGGCAGTTCATCGACGATGATGGCTTGGCGCTGGCCCTTGTCTATGTCTTCAAAGTGCACCTTGGCGCGCATCACTACGCGGCCACGGCCGGTGCGGTAGCCGTCTTTTACGCCGTTGATGCCGTAAATAATGCCGGCCGTGGGGAAATCGGGGGCTGGGATGATCTCCATCAGTTCGTCGATGCTGGCCTCGGGGTTGCGCAGCAGGTGCAGGCAGCCGTCCACCACTTCGTTCAGGTTGTGTGGCGGGATGTTGGTGGCCATACCCACGGCGATGCCAGACGAGCCATTGACTAATAAATTGGGGAAGCGCGCAGGCATGACCAGCGGTTCTTGCTCGCTGCCATCGTAGTTGGGGCCGAAATCTACGGTTTCCTTGTCCAGGTCGGCCAACAGTTCGTGGGCGATCTTGGACATGCGGATTTCGGTGTAACGCATCGCGGCGGCGTTGTCGCCGTCCACCGAGCCGAAGTTACCTTGGCCGTCTACCAGCATATGGCGCAGCGAAAAGTCTTGCGCCATGCGAACGATGGTTTCGTATACCGCGCTGTCGCCGTGCGGGTGGTATTTACCAATCACGTCACCCACAATGCGAGCTGACTTCTTGTATGCACGGTTCCAGTCGTTATTGAGCTCGTGCATCGCAAACAACACCCGGCGGTGCACCGGCTTGAGGCCGTCACGCGCATCTGGCAGGGCCCGCCCGACGATCACGCTCATGGCGTAGTCTAGGTAACTCCGGCGCATTTCCTCTTCAAGGCTGATAGGCAGGGTTTCTTTGGCGAACTGGGTCATGGAAGGCAAACTTGGTGCAGCGGAGGTCCGCCATTTTAGGGTAAGTGTCTGTCGCCACACAGCAACAGATAGCCACGAATGGGGATGTATACGTTCCGGTATGCCTCCCGTCCTACTCGTTTCCCCTTATGCGTGTGGCACAATTCAATGAACGTTTGTAGTGATGGTCACTGCAAACGTCCCGTTTCGCAGCGCTGCTGCGGCTTTTTCCCCAAGAGGAGAACCATGAAGAAATTGAACAAAGTGGCAATGTTGTTTGCCTCCGCAGCGCTTGTAACCGCCGCTGGCGCACAAACCGTTGACAACTGGAAAAACGGCTCTAACGAGCTGGTCTGGAAAAACGGTACGAACGAACTGTGCTGGCGCGACAACTTCTGGACCCCTGCTACTGCAGCTCCAGGTTGCGATGGTGCTATTGCTCCTGCTGCACCAGCTCCTGCTCCCATGGCCGCTCCTGCACCAGCTCCTAAGGCAGCTCCCGCTGCAGCGCCTGTGGCACCTGTTGTTGCCGCACCTGTGATGGTTGCTGAAAAGGTAACCTACGCTGCTGATGCATTCTTTGACTTCAACAAGTCCGTGCTGAAGCCAGAAGGCAAAGCAAAGTTGGATGACTTGGTTGGTAAAGTCAAGGGCATCAATCTGGAAGTGATCATTGCTGTGGGTCATACCGACTCCGTCGGCAGCGATGCATACAACCAGAAGTTGTCTGTCAAGCGTTCCGAAGCCGTCAAGGCTTACTTGGTGTCTGCTGGTATCGAAAAGAACCGCGTTTACACCGAAGGCAAGGGCGAGAAGCAACCTGTTGCTGACAACAAGACTGCCGAAGGCCGTGCTAAGAACCGTCGCGTTGAGATCGAAGTGGTTGGTACACGTAACAAGTAATTCATCGTTTAACACCAGTTCACTGGTGTCGATGCCAAGAGCGGGATTCAATCCCGCTCTCAAAAGCCCTTCAAGCTCATGCTCGAAGGGCTTTTTTACGTACGTTTATCGGCACCCTTTGCCGTGTGTGTCTTTGGTAATCTGCGAAAATATTTTGATGAATTCAAGCGTAAATGCCGATCCGGCCGAATTGGCCAAATTTTCTGATTTAGCCCATCGATGGTGGGATACCGATAGCGAGTTTCGCCCTCTGCACCAGATCAACCCCCTGCGCCTGGGGTGGATCAACGGCATTGCACCGTTGAAGGGGTGCCGCGTGCTGGATGTGGGTTGTGGCGGGGGAATTCTGGCCGACTCAATGGCGCGCAGTGGTGCCGATGTGCTGGGTGTTGATCTCTCCACCAAGGCCCTTAAAGTTGCGCAACTCCATGCCTTGGAGGCCCAAACACCGTGCCTTCAGTACCGAGAAATTAGCGCTGAAGATATTGCGGCCGAGCAGCCTGGCAGCTTTGATGTCGTGACTTGCATGGAAATGTTGGAGCACGTGCCAGATCCCGCTTCGGTCGTGCGTGCGTGCTCGGCATTGGTCAAACCAGGTGGGTGGGTATTTTTCTCTACCATTCATCGGAGTGCCAAAGCATTTTGGCTGGCGGTGGTGGGGGCTGAATATGTACTGGGTATGCTGCCGCGCGGAACCCATGAATATGCCAAGATGATCCGACCTAGTGAACTTGCCCGTGATTGTCGTACGGCATCCCTGGTTTTGCAGAAGACCTGTGGGCTGGAATTCAACCCGCTAACCCAGCGCTACTGGCTGAGTGCGGATACCAGTGTCAATTACATGTTTGCAACGCAGAAGCTATGACAAGTTACGTCAATCCGGTTCTTCACAACACCAAAGCTGTATTGTTTGATTTGGATGGAACCTTGGTAGATAGTGCGCCGGATCTTGCGGCGGCAGTTGACAAAATGCGCACGGATAGAGGACTCTTGCCCTACATGTTGGATCGTTACCGACCTATGGTTGGATCGGGCGCGCGCGGCATGTTGCAAATTGCATTTGGTATGCAGTCAGATCATCCTGATTTTGAGCAAATGAAGGAAGAGTTTTTTTGCAACTATGAACGTTGTTTAACGCAGAAGACTGTTGCGTTTGAAGGGGTTGCCGAGCTTCTGGATCGGTTAATGGCCCAGCAGCTGCAATGGGGGATTGTGACTAATAAGTCAGCCCGCTTTGCCATTCCACTCACCCAGGCGATGCCTTTACTTGCATCTGCTGGTGCCGTGGTGGCTGGTGATACAACGCCCCATGCAAAGCCCCATCCAGAGCCGCTTTTGGAGGCCGCGCGGCGTTTGGGGGTTGCTCCGGAATGTTGTATTTACATTGGCGATGATGAGCGCGACGTGCTTGCTGGTAAGGCTGCAGGCATGCCGACGGTTGTGGCTGCGTATGGTTACTTGGGGGGCGATATCGATGTTGCCGCTTGGAATGCTGATGCAATTATC
>CANFZJ010000266.1 GCA_947451445.1 Comamonadaceae bacterium | reverse complement strand
TCTTCAAACCGCCCCGGCCGGGTTGCGCGTCAGCGGGCGGGGCCACGTCCAGCGTGAATGCGCCGTCCAGCTGCACCAGCGTGGCCTGCTGCACGGTGAGCGGGATGGCGGGGATGATGCGTTGGCTGGCCTTGAGCGCATCGCGGGCACCGCTGATGCTGTCTTTGGCCTCCACCTCCCACAGGATGGCCTCGGCACGGGTCTGCGCCAGCTGGGCGGGCGCGGTCACGTTCCATATGGCCTCACGGGCCTCTCCCGCAGGGATATCAATGGTTTGCTGCTCTAAATTTAATAGCGTGGCGCGTGGCGTGACGACCACCTTCATCGCCGCCTTGGTGGTGTTGCGCAGGGTGAACTGGGCGCGGTACTGGTCGTCTTCGCGCACCAGGGGCGGCAGGCCGCTGATGATTTGCAGGTCTTGCGTGGCGCGGATGGTGGCCGTGCCGGTGCCAAACAGGCCGGTGGATGCGTCGGCCACGGCGACTATTTTGAAGCTGGTCAGCGCGTCGTTCAGCGGCACGGTGACGGTGGCGCTGCCATTCGCGTCCAGCTGCACTTTGGGGTTCCACAGCAGCAGCGTGTCCAGCAGCTCGCGTGTGCCGCTGTGGCCACCGCCGCCGCCTGCGGGCACGGCCTTGCGGCCATAGTGGCGGCGGCCGATGATTTCCATCTGCGCGGTGGACGTTTCCACCCCCCAGGCGCGGCGCTGCAGCATGGCGTCCAGCAGGTTCCAGCTGGTGTTGGGCAGCAGCTCCAGCAGGGCCTGGTCCACGGCGGCCAGGGCCACTTCGGCGTGGGCGGCGGGCTGGCCGTTGGGCAGCTTGACCTGGATGCTCACCAAGGCCCGGCTGCGCACGGCGTAGCTGTCTTTGTCGGTGCTGACGCGCACGTCCAGCTGGTGCGCCTTGGTACCCACGCGGATCTCGGCCACGCCCAGGCGGAAGGCGGGCTTGCTCAAATCGACCATCGCCGTGGGGGCCACGTATTCGCGGCCCTCGTACCAGAAGCTGGTCCACCACTCCCGCGGAGCCTTGTAGCCCCAGGTGAAAAAGCTGTACCACGGCACCTCGCGCAGGCGGCCGCGCAGGGCCAGCACGCTCACATACACGTTGGGGCCCCAGCCTTCTTCGATCTTCAGCTGCACGGTCGGGTCTTGCCCGTTCAGCTGGACCACCTGGGTTTGCACGATGCCCTCGCGCTCCACCGCCACCAGCGCGGTGGCAAAGCGGAACGGCATGCGCACCTGGAACTGGGCGGTCTCGCCGGGCTGGTAGCTCTTCTTTTCAGGCAGCAGGTCCATGCGGTCGTGGTTCTCGCCGCCAAACCACAGCTCGCCCTGCTTGGTCACGTAGACCGACGACGCGGCCTGGATGCGGTGGCCCGCCGGGTCTTTGGCGGTGACCACCAGCTCCACCTCGCCGGGCTCGCCCAGCGTGGCCTCGCACAGCAGCAGGCCGCGCGCGTCGCTCTTGCCGCTGCAGACCACGCCGATGTCTTTGCTGCTGGTTGTGTTGTCATAGGTATAAAAGCCGCCCACCATGCGCTTGCGGCTGGTGGTGACGATGCGGGCCGTGGCTTGCACCTCCAGCGGCACGTCGGCCAGCGGCTTGCCGGTCAGGTCCAGCGCCAGGGCTTGGAACTTGATTTTTTGGCTAGCAGACACCCAGCCCTCGGCCTTGATGCCCGCGATGACGGCGGCGGGCCACACGGTGTGCGTGCTGCGCAGGGTTTGCACCTCGCCATTCGGGTCGGCGTAGCTGGCCTCCAGCAGCAGCTCTTGTGGCTGGGGGCTGGCGGGTACGGTGGCTATTTTCAACGCGCCGGTGCCGGTTTTGTCCAGCGTCAGCGGCAGTTTGTCGGCGATGACTTTGCTGTCGGCGCTAGCCTCGTTTACTTCTTCATCCCCCTCGGCGGCAGCAGCGCGTTTGCCGCGCGGGGCGGCAAAGCTGAAGGCTTCAAAGTCGCTGTAGCTGAGTGTTTTGCCGCGCACCAGCGCCGACACGCGCACCGGCAAGTTCGCTGCGCCGCCCCCGGCCACGTAGCTGATCTGCACGCCCACCGGCACGCTGGTGGTGTGGACCAGCGGCTTTTTGTCGGCGGGGCTGATCTGCCCGGCCAACACGGGCAGGCGGAACTCTTCCACGCGGAACTGGCCGCTGCTGAAGTCTCGGTTGCCGCCACCCAGCTCCACCGTGTACAGGCCCAGCTTGGCGGCGGGCGGAATGGCGAACGTGCTCTCGGCGCTTTGCCCGCCGGTGGCGGTTTTGCGCCAGGCCAGCGGCTGGCTGTA
This sequence comes from Comamonadaceae bacterium, assembly GCA_947451445.1. GTDB lineage: Bacteria > Pseudomonadota > Gammaproteobacteria > Burkholderiales > Burkholderiaceae_C > Rhodoferax_B. The sequence continues at coordinate 2,495 of CANFZJ010000266.1, read as the reverse complement.
CTGCTGGCCGCTGCCCGTGTGGGTGATGGTGAGCTTGTTGGGTTGGGTGTCGGCCGGGCCAAAACCCTGGCGGGTCTCGGTGCGCAAGATGTGCTTCATCGACACGGTTTCGCCTGCGCGAAACAGCGCCCGGTCGAAGATGGTGTGCGCCCGCTCGTCCGGCTGGCTGTCGCGGCTGGTGGGCAGGTTGAAGCGCCAGGGTTCGATGCCTTTGTTCCAGTCGCTCCAGGTGAAGGCCATGTCGTCCCCGCTGCGGGCGCTGACGAAATAGGCCTGGCGGTAGCTGCCTTCACCGTTGCAGCTGGGCGCTTCGGGGTTGATGTCTTTCAGGTAGACGATGCCCTGTGCGTCGGTGCTCCCGCTGGCCAGGGCCTTGCCCCGGCAGTCGGATACCTGCACCTGCGCGTGGGCCACGGGCTTGCCGCTGTCCAGCGCGGTGACCCAGGCCAGCGCGTTGTCGCGGCCCAGCTTGAAGTGCACGCCCAGGTTGGTGACCAGGGCCGAGGTGCGCACAAACATGGTCCGCTGCGCCCCAAAGCGCTCGTCCAGCAGGGCGCTGCCCAGCTTTTGCGATGCGATCTCAACCACGTGGAAGCCGGGCGTCAGCGGGATGCCCACCACCTCGAAAGGGCGCGGGTCGGCGCTGGCAGGCTGGGGCAGGTCCAGCGTCTGCACGCCCGGCTGGCCTTGCAGTAGCGACAGCATGCGGGTTTGCAGGCCGCTGGTGTCGGGCAAGGTTTTGGGCAAATTCCCCTTGATGTCCTTGGCGGCTTGCTTGCGGTCTACGGTGGTTTCGTCGTAGCGCTGCACTTTGTCGAACCAGGCAATGATGTCGGCGTCGCTGCGCGGCTGCAAGTCGCTCACCTTCGCACCTTTGACCTGCAATGGGGCTTCGACATTGCGCAAGGTGACGGGCAGCAGCGCCACGCCATGGGGCTCGGCAAAGCGCTCGACGATGCCAAACGGCGACGCGGCAAACTTGGCCAGCGGCGGCATCGCCCCGGTGGCCACGGCCAGGGGGAAGGTGGCGGCGTTGGCCAGCAGGCGGTTCGACGCGTCTTTGAAGCCGCTGGGCAAGACCAGCGTGTACGCCGTTTGCTCGGCCAACGGGCCGGGGAAGCGGACGCTGCTGGCGTCGCCATCGCCGTCGTCCAGCGTGGGCTGCAGCGTGTCTTTGCCGGACTTCAGGCGTATGCCTTCCAGCAGCTGGCGGGCCACCGGGGCGTTAAAGGCCAGCTGCAGCGGGCGGATCGGCAGGCAGCCGCTGTGGGCATTGGCACGTTCGCAGCTGAAGCTGGCGTTGAAGGGTTCACGCACCTAGTAGCCAAAGCGCTGGACCACCGTGTTGGCGACCCCGCTGGGGGTGGCCACGCCTTTGCCGTAGACCAGTTGCACGCGGGCTGCTGGTGGCAGGCGGCGGTTGCAGGCCAGGGTGGCGATGGCCAGCGGGTCTTGGGCGGCGGCTTTGTCCAGCCCCTGTGCTTTGAGCAGTGCGGCCCGGTCTTTGCCGTCTACCAGCCGCACGGCGACGCGTTCGCCCAGGCCCTCCACCGCGCACCAGGTGCTGGCCTGCAGGCTGGCCAGCGTGGCCGCGCCGTTGAGCTGCAGGATGAAGAACTGCTCTTCGTCGATGCGGCTGCCCTCGTAGGGCTGGATGCTTTGCACAAACGGGCCGCCGCTATTGAATTTGTAGCTGTTAGCGCCGATGGAATATGCGCTGGGGGTTGATTTGATGCCCAAGGCGGGCTGTACCGTGCAGCGCACGCCTGGCGGCAGGTCGGCGGCAAAGTCGTAGACCCATTCGCGCGCGCTGGTCCAGCGGCCCGTGCCCTGGCTGGCCTGGATATGGCTGCATTGCACACTGGCCGGGGCGGCGGCCTTGGGGTCGCCAAAGGTGACGGCTGCCGCGTCAAACTGCACCACCACCTGGCGAATGCGCGCCACCTCGCCCTGGGGCGTGACGCGGCTGATCTGCGCGGCCTGGGTGGCCAAGGTGGCTGCCAGCAGGCTGCAGGCGGTGAATAGCTTTCTAAAATACATGCGGATTCCCGGGGTGCGATGGGGCTTACTTTAGAGCGTGAATGTGCGCTTCAAAAGCAAACCGTCTAGCACCTGCGCGCGGGCAACGGCAAGTTGTGGTGTGCGCCGGGTAACTTTTTTAAAAAATAGCTGAAAAAGTATGCGGGAATTCCAGGGGTCACTAATCAGGTGCACGGCGTAGCCTTGTCAGCATAAAAAATAGGAGAAATCAAATGGCCCAAGAATTGAATCTGGACGGTGCTACCGAGCGTGCCCTGCTCGGCGACCGGGTGCTGATGATCGCGATTGGCCTGAGCGCCATAGCCTGCGTGGCGCTGGGCATGCAGTTTGTCGATTCCGGGCTGGCCTGGGGGGCTTCGGTGGTGCTGGCATTGCTGGCGGCGGGCTGTTACGCCGCAGCGCGCGGCACGGTGGTCAGCCGTTACGTGCTCACCTTTGTACTGGTGTCTTTTGTG
>CANFZJ010000265.1 GCA_947451445.1 Comamonadaceae bacterium | reverse complement strand
TGGAGCTGTACGGCCTGCTGACCGATCTGCAAGGCGACGAACTGCTGTTTCAGCCAAATTTAAAGGCCAACCTGGACCACGCCGACAGCATCTACAACGGCATCAACGCCAGCATCGACAAATACATCGCCGCCAACCACATAGACGCCCCGCCCGGCGGTCCCTACCTGCCGGTGTGGCAGCCCGAGGCCGAACGCAGCAGCCTGGGCCTGGCGGCATCCGGCATCACCAGCGTGGTCTGGTGCATAGGCTTTTCACCCGACTTTGCCTGGGTCGATGCGCCGGTATTCAACGGCCGGGGCGAGCCGGTGCATGTGCGCGGCGTGAGCACGCAGGCCGGGCTGTATTTTCTGGGCCTGCCCTGGCTGCATACCTGGGGGTCGGGCCGCTTCTCCGGCGTGGCGCGCGACGCCTTGTTCCTGGCCGAGCAAATTACCGCCCGCGCAGGCAGGCAAGACAGCCAGGTGGACACGGCCGAAACGGAGCTATTGCTGTCGTGAGCCCTGCACTCAGCCCTGCCCTGCGCCCCGCGCCGCTGGTCGACCAGTTCGTGGCGGGCATGCCCCAGCTTTGCTACAACGGCCTGTCGGAGAACTGGCTGCTGAAGGAATGCGGCCACCGCCACTGGCTGACCATCGCCCAGCAGCAAGGCCAGGCCCAGCCGGAATTCCGCGACGCCACGGGCCATAAGGTGTATGCCGCCTTCACCCTGGTGCGCATCCACGCGGCGCGGCTGGACCAGGTGGGTGAAAACGACGCCTTCGCCCTCAGCAGCCAGGGCTGCCCCGCAGGCCGGGCCCAGCATTACAGCCGCCACAGCCTGGCGGTGCACGGCCAGCAGGCGGGCACGGTGGAGATGCTGTCGGCCTTTGTACGCCGCGCCCAGGCGGGCAACAACCGCAGCGTGGTGCGCGCCGCCATGGCCGACACGCCGCCAGCCGCGCACGAACCGGCATTGGCGGCCGCCGCCCAGGACTTTGCCCAGCGCGGGCGCCAGCACCGGGCGCAGGCCGCCGACCCGGGGCCTGCGGCTGCGAGCAAGCGCTTCGACACCCTGTACACGCCCTGCCCCAACAACGACTTCAACGGCGCCGACCTGCTGTACTTTGCGTCCTTCCAGGCCCTGGTGGACCGCGCGGAATGGGCCTGGATGCTGCACACCCAGCCGCCCGGGCGCCCCGCCACCCTGCTGGAGCGCGAGCTGGTGTTCTACGGCAACCTGAACCTGGGCGACGGCGTGCGCACCGGCCTCGTGCCGCAAGCCTGCGGCAACGGCCAGCTGGCGCACCACAGCCGCCTGTGCCGCGACAGCGACGGCAGCCGCATCGCGGATGTATTCACCCGCAAGCTGGCACCCCGGCGCCTGGACTAGTGTGGTGTTGCGCGCTATCTGGAACATAAAACCGCGTCTTTTTGCCCATGATGTCGTTGCAAATCCGCGCAATAGCGGAGCTATTGCTGTGGTTTGCGCCTAATCCTGGCCAAAAATCCATCGGTTTTATTTGTTCCATCAAGCACGCAACACCACACTAGAAGGCTGTCGGCATCGTCCTACGCAGACTCTGGCGCTCACCCGACACCCTGGCAGCCCGCCTGCCTATCGCCCGCAGCGGCCCTGGCAAGGACACTGGATTCATCGCAGCCAGGCACTGGTTGCGACCTTTATCCATCCGTCCCAACAGGAGCACACCATGCTGCACTACGCCGTTGTCTTTTTTGTCATCGCCCTCATCGCCGCGCTATTTGGCTTTACCGGCATTGCCGCCAGTGCGGTCGGCATCGCCAAAATTCTATTCATGGTGTTCGCCGTGCTGGCGATTGCCAGCTTTTTGTTCGGCTTGATCAAGAAGAACTAAGCCCCCACTGCACACCAAGGAAGCACACCATGTTTAACAAAACCATCTCCGAAAAAACCATCCCCCTGGCCGACCAAGCTGCGGCTACTGCAGAGCAGGCTATCCAAGCCACCCAGCGCGCGACCAACGACGGCCTGGACGGCCTGGCCAGCACCGTGCACGACCTGCGCCGCCAGGCCGCCCCCCTGCTCAACCGCGCCAGCGAGCAAGCCAACGCGCTGCTGCAGCAAGGCATGGACGCCTTCCATGGCAGCTCGGACAAAATCCGCAGCCGCGCCCGGCACGCATCCACCCACACAACGCGCTACATCCAGGACGAACCCGTCAAAGCCGTGCTGATTGCCGCCGCAGTCGGCGCAGTGCTGGCCGCCGCCGTGCGGCTGGGTAGCCGTACAGGCAAATAACTGCACAGTGAAGGGGCCGGGGCGGCCCCGCCCACGGCCAGCACCGCGCAATGCGGCTCATAAGCTACCGTATTAATAGCTACCCACGCAGGTAGGCTATGCGCTGAAGCCCGATTTATTCCAAATCATTCCCCCAACCTTACCGCCCCTTTAACCCCCGCTGCTGCAGCGCCTGGCAGCCCACCGCGCCGCGTTGGGCCTCAGCGTCGTTGCCTATGTCGATGAAGGGCAGCAGGGCGGCCAGCGGGTTGACCAGGCCCAGCAGCACGGCAGCCCCTATTTTTGTACCGAGCGGGCCTTTTTCCAGCGACAGCGCGGGCTTGGCAAACGTGCCTTGCACCTTCAGCGGCGTGCGCAGGGTGAGTGGGCTGAAGTCTTTGGGTACCACGACCAGGCGCAGGTCCATCGCCTCACGGGCCAGCGACAGGCTGCCGTCTACCCACAGCGCCGAGTCGGCGGTGTCCACCACCATCACCTTGGGGCGGAACACACCGCCGGTGGCCACCAGGTCGGCCACCGCGCACTGCACGGGCAAGGCGTCGTCGCCCTTGAACAGCATGCCCAGGCCCTGCGCCAGGTCCAGCCCAGCCAGTTCCACGCCCAGGTGCGACACCGCGCCATTGCGCAGCTGGGTGCGCAGCGTGCCTTGCAGGCTGGCCAGAATCTCGGCGGTGGAGCGGCCCCGCCCGGTTAACACCGCCCTGCCCTGCAGCTGGCCCGACACGTACGGCGGTTGGCCTTGGGTACGGGTTTGCTGCAGCCAGCGCTCCAGCCGCACGCCGTCCCAGCGCAGGTCGGTGGTCAACACAGCGGTGTCGGTGCGGCCGTCCAGCGCCAGGCTGCCTTGCAGCTGGCCGTCGGCGGTGCGCGCCAGCAACTTGTCCAGGCGCAGCACGCCAGCTTGCAGTTGCAAATGGGTTTGCAGGGGTTTCAGCGGCTGCAGCAGCTGGGTGTGCAGGTCTACCTCGCCAATGTCGATGAGCACATTCGCGTCCATAGCGCGCAGGGCGGCCAGGTCGAACGGGCGGTCGGGCAGCACTTTGCCCGAGCCACGGGGTTGGGTGGCTTTGTCGGCAGGCGTTGCGCCACCCACGGCGGGCCCCAGGTCGGCCAGCAGCAGGCGGCTGCCGCCGAGCTGGCCTGCCAGCAGGGGTTTAGCGCCGCCCGCCGTGTAGGTAAAGGCACCGCGCAGGCGGCTGGCGCCCACGGTGGCGTCGTCCAGCACCACCTGCCAGGTCGTGCCGTCTTTGGCGATGCTGCCCTGGGTGGCAAAGGCAGCGGTGGTGGGCAGGGTGACGCCCACCGGGTCACCCACGGCGGCCAGCGACGGGCCTTGGAGGCTGAAGCGTCCGGCAAAGCTGCCCGGCTGCAGCGCGTCGGCCGCCGCGCCGTTGAACAGCAAATGGGCGTGGCCCACGGTGACGTCCAAGTGCATAGCCACCGGCAAGGTGGGCCGCGCCGCCGCAGTGGACGCCAGCAGTGCGGTCGAGTCGAGCCTGATCTTCAGCGGCTTGCCCTGGTAGCGCCCGCTGGCCTGCACCTGCAGCACGCTGGCGTCGCCCTGGGGGGCGGGGGCCAGCGACAGCGTGGCGTCTACCTCGGCGGCCAGGGGCAGGTCGCGGTAGCGCAGCGCGCCCTGGGTCAACGCCAGGGTGCCAAACTGGGGCCAGGGTGTGGGTAGGTTGGGCGTGGCAGGCGTGCTGCTGGGTTGGAACTGCCATGACGCCCGGCCATCGGCCAGCCGTTCGATCTGCGCGTCCAGCATGCGGGCCTGCAAGCTGTGGATGCGCAACGGTGCGCCACGGTAGGCGCGCCACAAGTCGGTGTAGCGCAGTTGCAGCGCCAGGTCTTGGGCCCGCAGCATGTGCGGCGCGGTGCTCCAGGCGGGGGCGGCCACCTGCAGCTGCGCCGCCTGCAGGCGGATACCGCCGATAAAACGCACGTGAAAGCCCGGCACCGCTGCGTCGCCAAAACGAAGGTCACGGTCCAGCTGACCGGACACCCAGTGCTGCAGCGGCTGCGCCAGAAAAGGCCAGCCCAGCCATTCACCCGCGCCCAGTGCGCCCGCCAGCAGCACAGCCCCCCACAGTGCGGGACGCGGTCGTTTTATTTTCATGCGTGGCTCTCCATAGTCAGTGCCTGCATCATCGCTGCAGCAGCCGACGGGCGGTATCGGCGGCAAACGGTTTGGCGCGTGGGTGGCGTCCTACGCTGCCGTGCTGGGGTTTTGCAAAAAACATACCTATTTTGATAGCATCTACCGCACATTACATATGCGCTAGTGGCATATTTAGCTGTTCATTTTTATCGCAATAATGATAGCAATCATCAGCGTGTGCGAGCTGTTACGCTGGCGCGCACTGGCTGCGTAGCGTTGCGTGGCCTCTTCCCTGACCCACCGCACCATGAAAAAACCAACCGCTCCCCTGCCCACCCAGTCCTACGCGGATCTGGACGAAAACACCCAAAAAGTCGTCCGCCACATTGCCCAGCGCAAGCACATCGCGCGCAACACCGCGCAGGACGACGAGGAAG
>CANFZJ010000264.1 GCA_947451445.1 Comamonadaceae bacterium | reverse complement strand
TGCGTTATAGCGAACAAGAAGATGCCGTGGCCGTCAACCGGCAGTGGCTGAGCTCGGGCTTTGTGAACGACCAGGAGCTGGTGTTTGGCAGCGGCGCCCAGTGGATCGTGGACCGCCAGGCCCGCCGCGTCCGCCTGGTGGGGGCGGGCAGCAAAGTGCTGTTTGAGGGGCTGTGCGACAGCCGCCCGCCGCCCGCATCCAGCCCGCAACCCTGAGGGTTTAGGCCAGCAAGGCCTGGGCGAACTCGCGGGCGTTGAAGGTTTCCAGGTCTTCCAGCTTCTCGCCCACGCCGATGAAGTACACCGGAATCGGCCGCTCCTGGGCAATTGCCGCCAGCACGCCGCCCTTGGCCGTACCGTCCAGCTTGGTGACGATCAGGCCGGTGAGCTGGATGGCGTCGTCAAAAATCTTCACCTGGCTGACCGCGTTCTGGCCGGTGTTGCCGTCTATCACCAGCAGCACCTCGTGCGGCGCGCTGGCATCGGCTTTTTGCACCACGCGGCGGATCTTCTTCAGCTCCTCCATCAGGTGCAGCTGGGTGGGCAGGCGGCCGGCGGTATCAACCAGCACCACGTCCCGGCCGCGCGCCTTGCCTGCGCTGACCGCGTCAAACGCCACGGCGGCCGGGTCGCCGCCCTCCTGGCTGATGATGTCCACGGTGTTGCGGTCGGCCCAGACGCCCAGCTGCTCGCGGGCGGCTGCGCGGAAGGTGTCGGCGGCTGCTAGCAAAACGCTAGCACCCTCTGCAGACAGGTGGCGCGTCAGCTTGCCAATCGACGTGGTTTTACCAGCGCCGTTCACGCCGGTCACCATGATGACGGTGGGCGTGTGCTGGCCGATCACCAGCGGCTTTTCCAGCGGTTGCAGCAGCGTGGTGATGGACTCGACCAGCAGCGCCTTCACTGCCTGGGGCTCGGTGGCTTTGGCGGCTTTGACGCGCTGTTTCAGGTCGTCCAGCAGGTGCTGCGTGGCTTTGACGCCGGTGTCGGCCATCAGCAGGGCGTCTTCCAGCTCTTCATACAGCGCGTCGTCGATCTGCGTGCCGGTGAATACGGTGGCGATGCTGGAGCCGGTTTTGCGCAGGCCATTTTTGAGCTTGTCCATCCAGCCTGCGCGGGGGGCGGCGGGCTGGGGGGCGGCGACGGGGGCGACGGGCTCAGGCTTGGCGGCAAACGGGTTGCGTAGCCAGCCCGCAGCGGGTGTGGGCTCGGCAACCGGGGTCTTTACTTCGGAAACAGGGGGTTTTTTCTTGAAAAAGCTGAACATGTGGTGGTTCTTAGAATCAACCCATTCTATGAAACGTCTATTTCCCCTGTTGTGCTGCAGCCTCAGCGCCCTGGCCGCACCATCCAACAGTTCCGCCAACACCACCCAGTGCGACCTGCCCAACGGCATGGCGGTCATCGTCCAGCCCGACCACCGCGCCCCGACGGCGGTGCAAATGCTGTGGGTGCGCGTGGGTTCGATGGACGAGGTGGACGGCACATCGGGCGTGGCCCACATCCTGGAGCACATGCTGTTCAAAGGCACGGCCACGCTGGCCCCGGGCGAGTTTTCCCGCCGCGTGGCGGCCCTGGGCGGGCGTGAAAACGCCTTTACCGGCAAGGACAACACCGGCTATTACCAGCAGATTCCGGCCGACAAACTGGAGGCGGTGATGCAGTTGGAGGCCGACCGCTTCGCCCATAACCAGTGGAGCGACGACGAGTTCAAGCGCGAGCTGGAGGTGGTCAAAGAAGAGCGCCGCATGCGCACCGAAGACTCGCCCCGCGCGCTGATGGGCGAGGCGATGATGGCCAGCGTCTTCACCGCCGCCCCTTACCGCCGCCCGGTGGTGGGCTGGATGAGCGACCTGGACGCGATGACGCCCACAGACGCCCGCGCCTTCTACCAGCGCTGGTACGTGCCCGGCAACGCCGCGCTGGTGGTGGCGGGCGACGTGGACCCGGCCCAGGTCTGCACCTTGGCTGCCAAATACTACGGCCCCATCCCCGCCCGCGCTGTGCCGCTGCGCAAACCCCGGCTGGAGCCGCAGCAGGCCGGCATTCGCCGCATGGACTTCAAAGCCCCGGCCGAGCAGGCCTATGTGTCGCTGGCCTTCAAGGTGCCTGGTTTGGCCGATGACAGCGACGACGCCCTGGCCCTGACCGTGCTGGCCGCCGTGCTGGACGGCTACAGCGGGGCCCGGCTAGACCGCGCGCTGACCCAGGAGCATGGGCAACCGGGCGGCCCGGTGGCGGACAGCGCCGGGGCCTACAACGGCCTCATCGGGCGCGGCCCGCAGCTGTTCATGCTGGAGGGCGTGCCCGCCCCCGGCCACAACACCGCGCAGGTGGAAGAAGCCTTGCGCGCCCAGGTGGCCCTGGTGGCCGCCCAAGGCGTGACCGAGGCCGAGCTGCGCCGGGTCAAAACCCAGTGGGTGTCCAGCGCCGTCTACAAGCTGGACTCGGTGATGAACCAGGCGCGTGAGCTGGGCAGCAACTGGGTGCAGGGCCTGCCGCTGGACGCCAACGACCGCCTGATTGCCCGGCTGCGCGGCATCAGCGCCGCCCAGGTGCAGGCCGTGGCGGCGCGTTACTTTGGCGACGACCAGCTCACCGTCGCCGCGCTGCGCCCCCAGCCGCCGGACCCGACCCGGCCCAAATCCCGCCCCGTTCCGCTGGGGGAGTTTCGCTAATGCATACTATTAAAACCATAGCTGCTCGCGCAGGTACTATCTGCGCTACAGGCCTTTTTTGCATAAATTCTGCCTGGGCTGCCATCCCCATCCAGCACTGGACCCAGCCCAGCGGCGCGCAGGTCTACCTGGTGCCCAGCCCGGCCATCCCCATGCTGGACGTGCAGATCGACTTTGACGCCGGCAGCCGCCGCGACCCGGCTGCCCAGGCCGGGCTGGCCAACCTCACCGCCAGCATGGCCGGGCAGGGCGTGCGGGCCGTGGGCCCGGCCCCGGCGCTGGACGACAACGCCCTGGGCGAGGCCTGGGCCGACCTGGGCGCGTCGTTTGGCGGCAGCGCCAGTGCGGACCGGATGGGCTTCTCGCTGCGCAGCCTGACCTACCCCGACCTGCTGGCCCAGGCCACCGCCTTGGCCGCCCGCCAACTGGGCGAGCCCGCGTTTGATGCCACCCTGTGGCAGCGCGAACGGCAAAAGCTGGCCGCCCAGCTGAAAGACGCCGCCACCCGCCCCGCCACCGTGGCCGGGCGCGCCTTTGCCGCCGCCGTCTACGGCAGCCACCCGTATGGCTACCAGCTGACCGAGGCCACGCTGGCCCGCATCAGCGTGGCCGACATGCGGGCTTTTTACAGCGCGACGGTGCTGCCCTGCCGCGCCACCGTCAGCCTGGTCGGCGCGGTGGACCGGGCCCAGGCCGACGCGCTGGTGACCCAGCTGTTGGCGCGCCTGCCGCAAACCGCCTGCACGCCGCTGCCCACCTTGCCGGATGTCGCCCCCCTGGCCCAGGCCAGCGACCAGCGCATCCTTTTTGACGCCGCCCAGGCCCAGGTGCTGCTGGGCCAGCCCGGCTACAAGCGGACGGACCCGGACTTTTTCGCTCTGCTGGTGGGCAACCACATTCTGGGTGGCGGCGGTTTTGGCTCGCGCCTGACCACCGAGGTGCGCGAAAAGCGCGGCTTAAGCTACAGCGTCTATAGCGGCTTCGGCCCCGGCCTGCACGCAGGCGCCTTCACCATCGGCCTGCAAACCCGGCCCGACCAGGCGGCCCAGGCGCTGCAGGTGGCCAAAGACGTGCTGGCCCGCTTTGTGGCTGACGGCCCCAGCGCCACCGAGCTGCAGGCCGCCAAGGCCAACCTGGCGGGCGGCTTTGCGCTGCGCATCGACAGCAACCGCAAGCTGCTGGACAACGTGGCTAACATCGCCTGGAACCACTTGCCACTGGACTACCTGGACCACTGGCCCGAACAGATTGAACGCGTGACGCAGGCCGACATCCAGAAAGCCTTTGTGCGCGTCCTGCAACCCGAAAAAATGGCCACCGTAGTGGTCGGAGGAAACCCATGAGCACCCGCGCCGTTAAAACGCCCGCCAAGAAGAAAAAACCCCGTCCGTCCGACCCGCATCCGGTGGGCAAAGCGGGCGAGGTCCGCATCATCGGTGGCCAGTGGAAGCGCACCAAGCTGGTCGTGGCCCCAAAGCCCGGCCTGCGCCCCACGCCCGACCGGGTGCGCGAGACCCTGTTCAACTGGCTGGGCCAGGACCTGGGCGGCTGGCGCTGTGTGGATGCGTTTGCAGGCAGCGGCGCGCTGGGCTTCGAGGCCGCGTCGCGCGGCGCGGCGGAGGTCCAACTCTGCGAGCAAGACCCGGCGCTGGTCGCCCAGCTGAAAACCACGCAAGCCAAGCTGCAGGCCAGCGCCGTGCAGGTGCTGCGCGGCGACGGCGTGGCGGCGCTGCGCCAGCTGGCGTCTGGCAGCGTAGACCTGGTGTTGCTGGACCCGCCGTTTGACTCCGACCTGTACGCCCCCGCGCTGGCCGCTGCCGCTGCGGCGCTGCAACCGGCGGGCTTTGTCTATCTGGAAGCGCCCACGCCGTGGACTGACGCGCTGTTGGCCCCGCTGGGCCTGCGCCTGCACCGCAGCCTGAAGGCGGGCGCTGTGCATGCGCATTTGCTGCAACTGCTGGGCACAGCACCGTGAACCCGCCCATCGTTGCCGTCTACCCCGGCACCTTCGACCCCATGACCCTGGGCCACGAGGACGTGGTGCGCCGTGCGACGCAGTTGTTTGACCAGGTGATCGTCGCCGTGGCGGCGGGGCACCACAAAAAGACCCTGTTCAGCCTGGAGCAGCGCATGGACATGGCCCGCGAGGCCGTCAAGCCCTACCCGCAGGTGCAGG
>CANFZJ010000263.1 GCA_947451445.1 Comamonadaceae bacterium | reverse complement strand
TGGCCAGGCGGGTCAGCGAGTCCAGCTTGCCCAGGGGCTCGTCCAGCACCAGCAGGCTGGGGTCGTTGACCAGGGCGCGGGCCAGGGCCACGCGCTGCGCCATGCCGCCCGACAACTGGTGCGGCAGGGCCTTGGCAAAACTTTGCAGGCCCACCAGCGCCAGCGCTTCGTCGACGCGGTGGCCCTGCGTGGCGAGCAGCCCGCGTGCCTGCAGGCCCAGCGCCACGTTGTCCCACACGCTGCGCCAGGGGAACAGCGTGGGGTCCTGGAACACCACGATGCGCGACGGGTCGGGCTGGGTGATGGCCTGGCCGTCGTGCTGCAGGCTGCCTGCCGTGGCGGGCTCCAGCCCGGCCACCAGCCGCAGCAGGGTGGATTTGCCGCAGCCACTGGGGCCCAGCAGTGCGACAAATTCGCCGGGCTGGATGTCCAGGTCCAGGTCGGCAATCACCTGCAGGGGGCCTCCTTGGGCGGTGGGCAATTCAAACCAGTGGCTGACATTGCGCACCGCAATGTGCGCGCCGGTGGTTGTTTGGGTTGGCACGGGGGCTACCATTTCACAATTCCTTTTTGCCAGGACAGCACCCGGTCGCGCAGCAGAAACAGCAGGCTGATCAGCCCGGAAAACAGCAGCGCCATCACCAGCAGCGCGGCATACATGTTGGGGTAGGCGGCCCAGCCCTGGGCCCAGGTCAGGTACCAGCCCAGACCGGCTTTGACACCCAGCATCTCGGCCACCACCAGTGTGGCAAACGCATGGCCCAGGCCCATGAACAGGCCCACAAACACCTGCGGCAGGGCGGCCGGAATGGCCACCCGCAGCACCAGAAACCAGGGCGATGCGCCCAGGGTGCGGGCCACGTCGTAAAAGTTCTTGTTCACACTGGCCACGCCCGATGCGGTGAGGATGGCCACCGGAAATGCCGTACCAAGGGCAATCAAAAAGATGGCCGTGGACCAGCTGGACGGGAAGAAGTAGAACGAAATCGGCAGCAGCGCCGTGGTGGGCAGCGGCCCCAGCACACGCAGCACCGGGTGCACCCAGTAGTTGGCCCGGCGCGACCAGCCGATCAGCACCCCGATCAAAAAGCCTGCCGATGCCCCAATGCCTATGCCCAGCGCCAGCAGTTGCAGCGAATGGGCCGCGCTCTCCAGCAGGCGGGGCCAGTCGGTGATGTAGACCTCGGCCAGGCTTTGCGGCGGTGCGAAAAACGGCGGCGGCAGCGTGCCCAGCTTGGCGGTAAAGATTTCCCACACGCCCAGGCCCAGCGCCAGCGCCACCAGCCACGGCCCCAGTACGCGCAGCTTGGCGGGCGAGGAGGGGCTGAGGCCCAACACCAGCAGGGCCACGGCTAGCGCTCCGGCGAACCAGGCGAATTCGGTGGTGTAAGCCCATTCGCTAAAGCCCAGCGGCTTGTTGGGCCACACCGCTGTGACCAACCCCAGCGCGCCCCAGGCCAAGGCGGCGGCCAGGCCGGTCCACCAAGGGGTGTAGGGGGACGCGGCACGTGCCACGGGTCGGCTGCGCTGCCGTGGCAAGGCGGCGGGCAGGGTGAAGGCGTTTTCGGCAGTGGTCATGGGGTCAGCTCAAAACGTCGGCGTACACATATTCGGCAAAGCGCACGGGGTCGGTGCTGGGCTTCAATACGCCCACCAGCTTGAAGTCGCGGGCGTAGAACTCGATCTCTTTCTTCAGATCGGTGCCGCTGGGGTGGTTGCGGTGCGTCAGGGTGCCCAGCACGGCGCGCAGGTCTTCTACCGGCACCTTGGAATAGGGGCTGTAGATCTTGGCGGTTTCGTTCGGGTAGTTGGCGATGAAGTCCGATGCCTCGGTGATGGAGCGGGCCAGCGCGGCGGCGGCGGGTTTGTCGTTGCGCACCAGCTTGCCGCTGACACCCAGCACGCAGCAGGTCTTGTTGGCGTATTCGCCCGACAGATTGGTGGCCAGCTCGACCAGGCCCTTGGTGCGGCGCTCGACCAGGAACAGATTCGGGTCGCCATCGGCAATCGCCTGGGCCTCGCCTTTTTCTACTGCCAGGCCCAGCATGTCGGCGGGAAACTGGCGCCAGCTCACGTCTTTCTCCGGGTCCAGCCCGGCCTTGACCAGCAGCACCGAGAAGAAGTTTTTGCCGGGGCTGTTCAGGTCCGACACGGCAATGGTTTTGCCTTTGAGCTTGGCCAGGCTGGTCACGCCTGCTGGGGCGTAGCCCACCAGCCGGGTGCAGCCGCCGTGCGAGCTGCTGACCAGCTTCACGTCAAAGCCCGACTCCAGCGGCTTGATCCAGCGGTGCACCATGCCCACACCGGCATCGGCTTTGCTGGTGGCAATGCTTTCCAGCAACTGGTCGGTGGAGCCTGCGAAGTTGACCAGTTCCACGTTCAGGCCGTTTTTTTCAAAAATGCCGCGCTCCAGCGCCACCGGCACGGCCGACAGGCACACCGCGCCCGCGTTCCAAGCCAGTTTGATGTCGCGCAGCTTGCCCGCCGCACGCACATTGCGCCCCGCGATGGCCGCCGCGCCCGCCACACCGGCCAGGCCCGCGGCCCGCAGTATCTGGCGGCGGGACCAGGGGGGAATCAAACCCGGGTGATCGGGAAAAGTGTGCATGCCGTACCTCTGTTGAAAATCTTGGATGGAAGGCGATTGCACCGGATTTCGCGCCCCATGGGAAAGAAGGAAAACAGGAATCCATATGCAAAGAATCCGCACGCGCTACCGCAGATTTGGGGTGCAATGGCCACCTCAGTGATAACGCTCTCAGGACTTCCATGACCACCCCGCTCCCCACAAAGACCTACCTGGACGTGCGCCAGGCCCTGCTGGCTAAAGCAGAAATCGCCCTGATCGACGTACGCGAAGAAGACCCCTTTGCCCAGGCCCACCCGCTGTTTGCCAGCAACATGGCCGCCGGGCGCATCGAGCTGGAGGCCTGGAGCCGCATCCCCCGCCGCGACACCGCCATCGTGGTGCTGGACAACGGCGAAGGCCTGGCCGAACCGGCGGCCCGCACGCTGCAAGCGCTGGGCTACACCGACGTAGCGCTGCTAGAAGGTGGCCTGCAAGGCTGGGTGGATGCCGGTGGCGAAATCTTCAAGGACGTGAACGTGCCCAGCAAAGCCTTTGGCGAGCTGGTGGAGGCGCAGCGCCACACCCCGTCGCTCTCAGCCGAAGAGGTCAAGGCCCTGATCGACCAGCAGGCCGATGTGGTGGTGCTGGATGCCCGCCGCTTCGACGAGTACCAGACCATGAGCATCCCCAGCGGCATCAGCGTGCCAGGGGCCGAGCTGGTGCTGCGCGCCCAGGCCCTGGCCCCCAACCCCAGCACCCGCATCATCGTGAACTGCGCGGGCCGCACCCGCAGCATCATCGGCACCCAGTCGCTGGTGAATGCGGGCATTCCCAACCCCGTGTCGGCCCTGCGCAACGGCACCATCGGCTGGAAGCTGGCAGGTCAGACTTTGGACCATGGCGCAGCCCGCCAGGGCCGCACCACCGAAAAGACCAGCCCCGATGCCGCCCGCCAGGCCCGCGCCGTGGCCGACCGCGCCGGTGTGCAGCGCGCCGATGCCAGCGACCTGGCCCGATTTGATGCCGACACCGCACGCACCACCTATCGGCTGGACGTGCGCACCGCCGAAGAATTCGCCACTGGCCACCTGCCCAGCTTTCGTAATGCCCCCGGCGGCCAGCTGGTGCAGGAAACCGACGTAACCGCCCCGGTGCGTGGCGCCCGCATCGTGCTGGCCGATACCGATGGGGTAAGGGCGAATATGACAGCATCCTGGCTGGCGCAAATGGCCTGGGACGTGTGGGTGCTGGATGGCACCCAGCCCGCCGACTGGAGCGCCAGCGGCCCCGCCACCGACCCACTACCTGAACCCCAAGGCCCTATCGCCCACACCACCCCCGCCCAGCTCGCCGCCTGGCTGCAAGCCGGGCCTGACGGCACTACCGCCGTGCTGGACCTGACCACCAGCGTCAACTACGTGAAGCGCCACATCCCCGGTGCCTGGTACGTATCTCGCACCGGCCTGGCCCCGGCGCTGGCAAACATCCCCGCCGCCCACCGCTACGTGCTCACCTGCGGCAGCAGCCTGCTGGCCCGCTACGCCGCTGCGGACCTGGCCCGTTTGACCGGTGCGGAAGTGTGGGTTCTAGAAGGCGGCACCGCCGCCTGGATCGCCGCAGGCCTGCCCCTGGAAGAAGGCGAAACCCGCCTGGCCTCCCCGCGCACAGACCGCTATCGCCGCCCGTATGAAGGCATCGACAGCCCGCGCGAAGCGATGCAGGGGTACTTGGATTGGGAGTTTGGCTTGGTGGACCAACTGGGGCGCGATGGGACACACGGGTTCAGGGTGATTTGAACACTGCGCTGCGTGAATGCTATTGAATAAGTAGCTGCTTGTGCTGGATGGATAAGCACGGGCGGCACTTTTCTCATGTCATTTTATTGCTGTGAAACTCAAACTTGGTGCGCCACCACGTAACGCGCAAAGCTGTCCAGAATGGCTTGCCAGCCCGCGCGTTGTTGCTCTTCGGGGTAGGTGTCCTCGGCGTCGAAGGTCACCGTCACGGTGACACCGGCGGGGCCGTCGGCAAACTCTACCCGTCCGGTGCGCCCGCCAAAGCGGTACTCCAGCAGTTGGGGTGCCTCGACTTTGGTGTATTCACCCGCAAAGTCGAAGCCAAACGAGCCGTCCTTGGCTTCCATGCGCGACGAGAACTGGCCGCCCACCCGCAGATCGACCGTGGAGGCCGTGGTGTGCCAATCGGGCGAGGCGGTGTTCCAGACCTTGATGGCTTCGGGTGCGTTGTACGCGGCCCAGACGGCGGCGATAGGCGCGGCGACAACGGTGGATACGGTGATTTGC
>CANFZJ010000262.1 GCA_947451445.1 Comamonadaceae bacterium | reverse complement strand
TTACTACCGTGACTGGATGCACGAGGTGCCGCCCATGGAGCATGTGCGTCGGCATACCACGGTGGATTTACACCATGCCATCAACCCGCCAGTATCCCGCGTCCATGTGCCTACTACGTACCTGTTGGCGCATCTGGTCGAAACCACGCTGGGTGTGTTTGTGCTGAGTCCGATAGACCGTGTAGTGCATTGCGCCCTGCATTTGGTCCAAGAAGGGGACCCGAAAAAGCTATTGCGCGACCTCTATGACTTGCATTTGCTGGTGGAGCAGCATTGCGCCAGTCCCTTGGCATTGGACGGGTTGTGGGCGCGGGCGCGGGCACTGGGGGTGCTGCCTTTGGTGCAATCGGCCCAGCAAGCAGCTGCGGCGATTTTCTCAGCCACACCCCAGCCTGTACGGGGCTGGTTGGGCCGCAGCATTGTTGCGGCTTGTGGATGGAAAACGTCTTGGGTGGCCCAGCCACTGGCAGGCCTGGTGCTGTTGGCTTATTCGCACTGGATCAAGATGCCAGTACGTTTGCTGGTACCGCATCTGCTGTACAAAGCCCGCCTGAAAATGAAGGCCAAAAAGAAATAAGTAGGACTTACGCAATGCCTGACTGGCGGCCCTCAGGGCCTTCAGGCGGGCGTTGCGTTGCCCTTGTTCAGACCTCTTGTGCTCAGGCTGCAGCTTGGGTACGAGCGTGCTCTGCGGCCATTTGTACGCCGCGCACCACATCGCCCACGACCAAAATGGACGGGCTACCCAGTTGTTCGCGCACGATGGTGCTGTGCAGTGCGCCCAGGTGGGTGATGGCGTGGCGCTGGGTGCCTAGCGACACGTTTTGCACCACGGCTACCGGTGTGCTGGCGGGCAGGCCGTGCAGCAGTTCGTCCTGGATGGTCTGGGCCCCGCTGACGCCCATGTAGATGACCAGGGTGAGCTTGGCACTGGCGGCGGTGGCGGCCAGGGCGCGCCAATCGGTGCCGCTGTCATTGGGCTTGGCGTGGCCGGTGATGAAGACCACGCCGTGGGCGTATTCGCGGTGGGTCAGGGGCACATTCAGCGAGGTGACTGCCGCCAGGCCGGAGGTGATGCCGTTGACCACTTCCACCCGGATACCGGCAGTCTGCAGGTGCTCTACTTCTTCGCCGCCCCGGCCAAAGATGAAGGGGTCGCCGCCCTTGAGCCGCACCACGGTTTCGCCTTCGCGCACAGCGGTGATCATCAGTTTTTCGATGAACGATTGGGGTGTGGACTTGCAGCCACCGCGCTTGCCGACGTAGACGATGCGCGCCGTGGGGGGCGCGTAAGCCACGATTTCAGGGCTGACCAAGTCGTCCACAAACAGCACGCTGGCGGTCTGGATGGCTTTGAGGGCTTTGATGGTGAGCAAGTCTGGGTCGCCAGGGCCTGCGCCGACCAGAGTGCATTTGCCGAAATAAGAGCTGTTTTTCATAGTTCTGAGCACAGTTGCAAGATGTGTTCCACCTGCCGGGCGATGGACACCGGCACAGCCTGCTGGCCTGCCATGATGGCCTGGATGTAGTGGGTGGTGCTGTCAGCGTCAATCGCGTGCGGCAAGTCGGCGGTGGTGGCCAGCGGGCCGCGCTGCACTTCTTCCAGTACGCGCTGCTGGCCGCGTACAAAGCCTTCCATGGGCGGAATGCGCCGGGGGGCGGCCACGGGCTCGCCTTCGGTGCCGCGCAGCAGCATGGCATTGGCTTGCACCAGGGTGAAGGTGCTGGCCATGCTGAGTAAATACTCCGGATGGGTGTAGCTGGCGACGACCAGGCTGGGGCCCGCGCAGGGGTTCATCAGCTTGGCCACGCTGTGCGCGCTATTGCGCAGGCCGATGACGCGGCGTACTTCCAGCAGGCGCGTCAGGCCGGGCGAAATATCGGCCGTGCTGGCAAATGCGATCTGGCCGTTTGCTATAGGTTCTGTAGCTGCTTGCGCAGATATATCAAGCGCTGGAAGCATGTTTTGTATATGAATCCGGGTGCTTTCAGTAGCCATGCCATGCAGCAGCACCGGGTGGCCTGCGCGGGCCAGCAGCAGTGCCAGCAACGGCGTCAGCGCGGGGAGTTTGCGGGCACCGTTGTAGCTGGGCAAAACCACTGTGGGACGCGTGCCGGGCACAGCAGGCACCAAATTGGAGCGTAGGCGTGTGGCATCCAGAAAGCCGGCCATTTCTTCGGGCGTTTCGCCCTTGATGCGCATGGCGATGCAGAAGGCGCCTATCTCCAGGTCGCTGATGCTGCCGTCCAGCACTTGGGAGAACAGGTCTGCGGCCTGTTCCCGGTTGAGTGAGCGAGCGCCTTTTTTACCGCGGCCGATTTCTTTGATGTAGTGGCTAATTCCCATGGGCCTATTTTCGCCGACGCAGCTTAGGCTGCCACGGTGTGTGTCTGCGCCCGCACCATGCGCTGCAATTCGGGCACGCAGGAGCCGCAGTTGGTGCCGCATTTCAGTGCCCCTTGCAGTTCGCCCAGGCACGCTGCATCGCTACCGGTACCGCGGCCCTGGTAGGTGGCCAGCTGCGTTTGAATAGCAATGTCGGTGACGCCAAAGCAGCTGCAGATGATCTTGCCACGCGACTGCACCGCCACCGGGGCCTTGGCGCTGGGGCTGAGCAGCAAGCGGCCATAACTTTGGGCGGGCAGCTCGTCTTGCAGCAGGGTTTTGATCCAGCTCTCGGCGCGGGTGTCGCCGCACAGCAAGATGCCGTCCAGCTGCACGTCTGCGCCCTGGCGGCGCAGCTGGGCCGCACGGTGCTGGCCGCTGCGGCGGTCGGCGTAGCGCAGGGTGTCGGCTTGCACCAAGCCCAGCGCGGCTTCGATCTGGGCGATGACCTCGTCGGCCACCGCCTCGTGGGCGGCAGCGCGGAACAGCACGCCGGTGCGCTCGTTCCCCGCCGCGCCGGTCAGCGGCTGGTTGTTGGAAAAAGGCACGCAGGACGCGAACGGGAACTGGGCCATCAGCTTTTTGAGGGTTTCGCGCGCGGCCAGGGCCTTGTCGGCGGGCAGCCAGGCGATGCCCAGCACCGTCCAAGGCAGTTCGGCCTTGAGGATTTTGACGGCTGCGTGCTTCAGCTCGGGCTGTTTGGAGGTGGGGCAAAACGTGCTGGTGGTCACGGCGTTGACGCCTGCCAAAGGCTCGCCCGCGCTGGCTTTGCCGCCCAAATACTCCGGCCCCCAGTGCATGGCGATGAAGGCCTGGCTCATGCCGAGTTCAGCGCTGGCCTGTAGCGGGGCGATGATGGAGCCGCGTTTGCTGGTGACGTGGACCAGGTCGCCCTCTTTCAGCAGGCGGCGCGCCATGTCTTGCGGGTTCATTTGCACGCTGGGCTCAGACACGTGGCCGAACAGGCGGCCCAATGTGCCGGTGCGGGTCATGCCGTGCCACTGGTCGCGCAGGCGGCCGGTGGTCAGCGAGAACGGGTAGCGGGCTTCGCGCGGCTCGGCCACCGGTTTGTAGACCGTGTTGGCGAACTTTGCTTTGCCATCGGCGGTGGGGAAGATGCCGTCTTCGTACAAACGCGCTTTGCCCACGGTTGCGCCCTCAACCAGCGGCCACTGCTGGGGCGCGGCGTCCAGCATGGCGTAGCTCATGCCGGTGATGTCCAGGTCGCGGCCCCGGGTCGATTCGCGGTGCTCGTTCCAGATGGATTCGGGCGTGGGGTAGTTGAACAGGGCGGCGGGCTGGCCCAGCTTGCGCTCCAGCAGCTGGGCGAATTCGACCGCAATCGACCAGTCGTGCCGGGTCTCGCCCGGTGCGTCCACGGCAGGGCGCACGCGGCTGATGCGGCGTTCGGAATTGGTCACAGTGCCGACCTTTTCACCCCAGGTGGTGGCGGGCAGCAGCAGGTCGGCAAAGTCGCAGGTGGCCGATGTGGCAAATGCTTCCTGCACGATGACCAGTTCGGCGCGCTGCAGGGCGCGGCGCACGGTGGCCTGGTCGGGCATGCTTTGGGCCGGGTTGGTGCAGGCGATCCACAGGGCTTTGATTTCGCCGTCGGCTGCCGCTTGGAACATTTCGATAGCAGTCTTACCAGGTGTGGCGGGCACAGAAGGCACATTCCACAGTGCGGCGACTTCGGCGCGGTGGTCGGGGTTGGCCAGGTCGCGGTGGCCGCTGAGCAGGTTGGCCATGCCGCCGACTTCGCGCCCGCCCATCGCGTTGGGCTGGCCGGTGAGTGAGAACGGGCCCGCGCCGGGCTTGCCGATCTGCGCGCTGGCCAGGTGCAGGTTGATCAGCGCTGCATTCTTGGCGGTGCCGCTGCTGGACTGGTTGAGGCCCATGCAGTACAGGCTGAGGGTGGCTTTGGACGTGGCAAACCACTTGGCGGCTTGGTACAGCGCCTCTTTGCTGATGCCGCAAATCTGTGCCACCAGCTCGGGCGTGCAGTCGCGCACCGTGGCTTTGATGGCGTCGAAGTCGTTGGTGTGGGCGGCGATGTAGGCGGCGTGGGTCCAGCCCTCCCACAGCATCAGGTGCAGCATGCCGTTGAACAGCATCACGTCGGTGCCGGGCTGGATGGGCAGGTGCAGGTCGGCGATCTCGGCGGTGTCGGTACGGCGCGGATCGGCCAGGATGATCTTCATCGCCGGGTTCGCCTTTTTGGCGTCTTCGATCCGGCGGAACAGGATGGGGTGCGCCCAGGCGGTGTTGCTGCCCACGATGAACAGGCAGTCAGTGTGGTTTACGTCGTCGTAGCAGGCGGGCGGCGCGTCGGCCCCCAGCGTGGTTTTGTAGCCCGCCACCGCGCTGCTCATGCACAGGCGCGAGTTGGTGTCTACGTTGTTGGTGCCGATCAGGCCCTTGGCCAGCTTGTTGAAGACGTAGTAGTCCTCGGTCAGCAGCTGGCCGGAGATGTAGAAGCCCACCGCGTCCGGACCATG
>CANFZJ010000261.1 GCA_947451445.1 Comamonadaceae bacterium | reverse complement strand
CTCGGGCCGCAGTGGGGCCTGGCCCGCGCAACGGTGTGGCCGCCTGCTGTGCCGCGCTGGCACGGCGTTAGCTTTCGCAGCGCCGCTGCCGCACTGGCCTTCAAACCACCGATTTCCTGACCTCCCCGCCCGAAATGCGTCCGCAATCTGCGGACTTGTTCGCACCGCAGGCCGCTACACCGCCATAGATTGGTGGGTTGGTAGCCTGCAACGGAGACCACAGGATGAAAAGATTTTTGCAAACCTGCGCCTGGCTGGCCTGCGCCAGTGCCGTGCAGGCCGGGCCGATGGGCTTCAAAGACAGCACCATGGCCATGGGCGACTTGGGGCAGAACTGGCGTGAGGGCTGGGTCAACCACGCCACCACGCCGCGCGATGCCTTTGGCGCGGGAGCAGTGTGGATGCGCTCGGACGACCAGCAGCGCACCCGCACGTTCACAGAGCTAAGTTACACCCGGCTGCTGCAACGCTGGAACGGCCCGCACTCGCAGGCCAACCTCTGGTTCGTTCTGGGCGCGGGCCCGGTCACTGGCAGCGACTTTGGCGGCAGCCGGGTGATGGCCGCGCCGGGCATCTCGGCCGACTATGAAACCACCCGGGTCTACACCTCGGCCACGGTGCGGCTGTACCGGGCACCGGGGCTGCAGCATGACTTTGCCTCGGTCCGTGCCGGGTTCTCGCTGTACGAGGTGGACTACGACCAGGTACAGCCCTGGTTGGTGCTGGAGGCACGGCGCATGCGCGGCCTGTCGGACCGCACCGAGGTCACGCCCATGTTGCGCCTGATCCACAACCGCTACTTCGCCGAACTGGGTGTGAACCAGCAGGGCGAAGCACGGGCCAACTTCATGTTCATTTTTTAACTTCAGGATTCACCATGCACACCCACACTACTAAATTCATAGCTACTACCGCCCTATTCATAAGCGCTAGCCTGCTTTTTCATACTGCACAGGCAGGCGAGTCGGTCAAAACCACCGTCAACGGCATGGTCTGCGCGTTTTGCGCCCAGGGCATTGAAAAACGGTTGTCGGCACTGCCTGCCACCAAGGCCGTGTTTGTCGACCTGAAGCACAAGGTGGTGGCGGTAGAGGCCAAGGACGGCCAGACGCTGGACCGCAAAACCATTGCCGCCGAAATCACCGACGCGGGCTACGACGTGGTACGGATGGAAACGGTGCAGCAGTCGGTGGCCGACATCCAGGCCGAAATAAAGGGCAAAAAATGAGCGCCAATGGCATTGTTGAGAGCCGGTCCGGCTTTTGGACATCGCTGGTCAGCCTGCTGGCCAGCAGCAGCACGCTGGTGTGCTGCGCCCTGCCCGCCCTGCTGGTGGCGTTGGGGGCGGGGGCGGTGCTGTCGTCACTGGTAGCGGCAGTGCCCCAACTGGTGTGGTTGAGCGAGCATAAAGAGGGAGTGTTCGGCTTCGCCGGGCTGATGCTGGCCGCAGGCGGTGCATTGCAGTGGTACAACCGCACGGCCCCCTGCCCGCTGGACCCGGCCTTGCGCCGGGCCTGCCTGCAAACCCGCCAACTGTCCTTGCGGCTGTATGGCGCCAGCCTGGCACTGTATGTGCTTGGCGGCTGGTTTGCATTTGTGCAGCCCAGACTCAGCTAGCAGCCTGTCCGAAAGTCCGACAGGCTGCTAGGTTGGAAAGGCTTGCGTAGTGCAAACACCGGAAAGTTCCCGCCCTTTGCTGCGCAAGCCTTATAGTCCGCCCCGTATGAAACAAATTGATACGCCTTTTCATCCAGGTTTACGCAAGCCATGCGGGCTGGGGACGTGCGCCGCATGAACAACGAGCCCCGCCTGTCGCCGTTGCGTGAAGTGCATATCCGGCTGATCGGTGCGGCTGTCTTTTTAGCCACCGCGTTGGCGGCGGCACTGCTGGTGTGGGGCATGGAGCAACGCCGCGAACAGGCCCAACG
This sequence comes from Comamonadaceae bacterium, assembly GCA_947451445.1. Lineage (GTDB taxonomy): Bacteria > Pseudomonadota > Gammaproteobacteria > Burkholderiales > Burkholderiaceae_C > Rhodoferax_B. The sequence continues at coordinate 2,973 of CANFZJ010000261.1, read as the reverse complement.
TGCCCACATCGAAAGCCTGGTGGCAGACCGTGCCCATGCGATTGAGGCCACGGTGGAGCAGACTTTGTCCAGCACCTATGCACTGTCGGCCATGGTGCACCAGGCGGGTGGCGAGTTTTCCAACTTTCAGGGTGTCGCGGACGAAATGCTGCGGCTGTACCCGGGGGCGTCCATTCTGGGTCTGTCCCCTGGTGGCGTTATCCGCCATGTGGCCCCCTTGGCGGGCAACGAACGTTCCATCGGTTTTAACCAGCTCAAAGATCCGGTGCAGGGCAAAGAGTCGCAGCTGGCACTCAAAACCCGCATGCTGACTTTGGCCGGCCCCCTCAATCTGGTGCAAGGTGGGCTGGGCGTAGTGGGCCGCCTGCCGATCTTTTTGAGTGACATTCCCGAGCCAGAACGATCCGACAACCAGCCTGGCTTTTGGGGCTTCGCCTATGTGGTGATACGACTGCCACAGGCTTTGGCAGGCAGCGGCATTGCGCAACTGACCGAGCAGCAATTGGCCTACGCTTTGTGGCGCGTGCACCCCGACACCGGGGAGCGCCAGACGATTGCCGCGTCCAATCCACAGCTGCTGTCGAATCCGACCAACCGCACCATCAACGTGCCCAATGGGCAATGGGTGCTCAGCGTGTCGCCGGAGGCAGGCTGGGGCGATCCGTTCGGCCTGGCCTTAGAGGCCGCACTGGGCCTGTTGTTCAGCGGCTTGCTGGCTGCGGCGTCGCAACTGTTGCTGCATTTGAAGCGCCAGGAGCGCAACCTGGAGGCCGTGGTGGTCGCCCGCACCCGTGAAATCTACGCCGCCCAGTACAAGCTGGAAGCCACGCTGGACGCCATCCCCGACCTGCTGTTTGAGCTGGGCCCGGACAGCACCATCCACGACTTTCGGGCCCCGGCCACGCTATCGCTGGACATTCCGCTGGCGCAGTGCATTGACCGCACGATCCCCCAAGTGCTGCCTGCCAATGCCGCCGAGGTGGTTACCGCCGCACTGGCCGCCGCCGCGCAGCACGGGCGCTCAGAAGGCGGACAGTTTGGTCTACCTGGCACCCAGGGGCCGCAGTGGTTTGAAATATCGCTGGCGCGCAAAGGCCAGGCCGACGGTATGGAGCCCCGTTTCATCATGCTGGCGCGCAACATCACACAGAGCAAAGCCGCCGAAGAAGAAATCAAACAGCTGGCTTACTACGACCCCCTTACCCACCTGCCCAACCGCCGCCTGCTGCTGGAGCGCTTGGGCCAGGTGCTGGCCATGAATGCGCGCAATGGCGACTTTGGCGCGCTGCAGTTCATTGACCTGGACAACTTCAAAACCCTGAACGACACACTGGGCCACGACATGGGCGACCTGCTGCTGCAGCAGGTTGCGGCCCGCCTGGGCGACTGCGTGCGCGCCAGCGACACAGTGGCGCGACTGGGGGGCGACGAGTTCGTGATTTTGTTGGCCCAGCTCAGTACCCAGCGCGAAGAAGCCGCCGCCGACGCTGAAACCATTGCCGAAAAGGTGCGCCAAGCCATCACCCAGCCGTACCGCCTGGTCACGCACGAATACGAGCTGTCCGCCAGCGTGGGCATCACGCTGTTCCAGGGCGTGCAAGACAGCATCGAAGACCTGCTCAAGCAGGCCGATCTGGCGATGTACCAATCCAAGTCGGCCGGGCGCAACACCCTGCGCTTTTATGACCCCAAGATGCAGGCCGTGGTTAGCGCCAGGGTGGCGATGGAGGCAGATATTCGCCGTGGCCTGGCGCAGCAACAGTTTCAGCTGTACTTCCAGCTCCAGGTGGATACCGAGGGCCAGGCCGTCGGTGCCGAAGTCTTGATGCGCTGGTTCCACCCGGTGCTGGGCATGGTCGGTCCCAATAAATTCATTCCGGTCGCAGAGGACACGGGCTTGATCCTGCCCTTAGGCCATTGGGTTTTGCATGCCGCCTGCATCCAGCTTAAAAACTGGAGCCAACAGGCGCGAACGCAGCACCTAACGCTGGCGGTGAACGTCAGTGCACGGCAGTTTCGCCAGCCAGACTTCGTCGCCTCGGTCATCAAAATACTGAAAGACACCGCAGCGCCCGCGCACCGGTTAAAGCTGGAGCTGACCGAGAGCATGTTGGTCAACGACATGGAAGACACCATCACCAAGATGCACGCGCTGAAAGACCTGGGGCTGGGGTTCGCGCTGGATGACTTTGGTACGGGTTATTCGTCTCTGTCCTACCTCAAGCGTCTGCCGCTGGACCAGCTGAAGATTGACCGCTCGTTTGTCAACGACCTGATGACCGACCCCAACGACGCGGTGATTGCCCAGACCGTGATTACCTTGGGCCACAGTCTGGGCTTGGCAGTGATTGCCGAAGGCGTGGAAACCGCCGCACAGCAGGATTTTCTGGCCCATGCAGGTTGCGATACCTACCAGGGCTACCTGTTTGGCCGCCCCGTACCGCTGCTGGTGTTTGAGCAGACACTGGGTATTCGTACCGGGGACACCCGCCCCGCGCCACTCACGGCCTGAGACCGTGAACACGATCTGACTTGCATGGCTCCACGGCGAACTCGCCGTGGAGCCATACAAGCTGTTGAGCCGAACTTACTTCAGCGCCTTGTAGCGCATGCGTTTGGGCTTGGCACCCTCTTCACCCAGGCGCTTCTTCTTGTCGGCTTCGTACTCTTGGTAGTTGCCGTCGAAGAAGGTCCACTGGCTGTCGCCTTCGCAAGCCAGGATATGGGTGGCGATACGGTCCAGGAACCAGCGATCATGGCTGATGACCATCACGGTGCCGGCAAATTCCAGCAGCGCGTCTTCCAGGGCGCGCAGGGTTTCCACGTCCAAGTCATTGGATGGCTCATCCAGCATCAAGACGTTGCCGCCTGCGATCAGGGTTTTGGCCAGGTGCAAACGGCCACGCTCGCCACCGGACAGGGTGCCAACACGCTTTTGCTGGTCGCCGCCGTTGAAGTTGAAGCGGCCGCAGT
>CANFZJ010000260.1 GCA_947451445.1 Comamonadaceae bacterium | reverse complement strand
CGCGCCTTGATCTCCGGCAAGGCTTTTTGTAAGTAGTAGACCATGGACCAAACGGTGAGCACCGCCGAAATCCAGATCAGCCACACACCCCACACATGCGTATCAACCACGCCGAGAAAAAGTCCGTCAAACAGCAAAAAGGGAATCGCCACCATCTGTGAAACGGTCTTGAGTTTGCCGATCATGTGCACTGCCACGCTCTTGGATGCGCCTATCTGGGCCATCCATTCGCGCAGGGCGGAAATGGCAATTTCACGGCCAATAATGATCAGGGCCACGAACACATCTGCCCGCCCCAGATGCACCAGCACCAGCACGCAGGCGCATACCAAAAATTTGTCGGCTACCGGGTCTAAAAAAGCACCAAACGACGAAGTTTGGTTCAACCTGCGGGCCAGAAAGCCGTCCAACCAATCGGTGGCGGCAAACACCACAAACATCACCGTGGCGATCAGGTTACGGCTGGGCTCGGCCAACGGCAGGTAAAACACTCCAATGATCAAAGGAATCGCGACGATGCGCGTCCAAGTCATGATGGTGGGAATGGTCCAAAACATGGCGCGATTGTGTCATGCCGCAGCCAGCATTCATCAACGCAACGCGCGGTAGACTTCTTCGGCCAACTCACGCGAAATCCCGTCAACTTTGGCAATATCGTCCACCCCCGCGGCAGCTACGCCACGGATGCCGCCAAAGCGCTGCAACAGGCTGGCGCGTTTTTTCGGGCCGATACCGGCAATTTCCTCCAGCTTGCTGCCGCCCACCCGGACTTTGGCACGCGCGGCACGCATACCGGTGATAGCGAAACGGTGGGCCTCGTCGCGTATCTGTGCCACCAGCATCAGCGCCGCCGAGTCGCGCGCCAGCGTGGCCTTGGTACGGCCATCCGCGAACACCAATTCTTCCAGCCCCACCTTGCGGCCCTCGCCTTTTTCCACCCCGACGATCAGCCCCAGATCCAGCCCCAACGCCTCAAACACCGACTTGGCCATGGACACCTGGCCCTTGCCACCGTCCACCAGTACCAGGTCGGGCATACGGCCTGCCGGAGCCTCGGCCGCCGGGTCCGTCTGCACGCCAAACTTGCTGTAGCGCCGGGTCAGCACCTGGCGCATGGCGGCGTAGTCGTCGCCCGGTGTGATGCCTTCGATCTTGAAACGCCGGTACTCCGAACTTTGCATTTTGTGGCTGTGGAACACCACACAGGACGCCTGGGTGGCCTCGCCTGCCGTGTGCGAAATGTCAAAACATTCGATGCGCAGCGCGGCCAGATCGTCGGGGGCCAGGTCCAGCGCATCGACCAGCGCACGGGTGCGGGCCTGCTGCGAACCCTCCTCGGCCAGCAGACGGGCCAGTTGCAAATCCGCATTCTTCTGCGCCATTTCAAGCCAGACACGGCGCTGCTCACGGGGGTTGTGCACCGCGCTGATCTTGCTGCCGCTTTGCGACGACAACGCATCCAGCAGCGGCTTGCCGACTGCCGCGCTGGTGACCAAAGCCGGGGGAATGGGTACGTCGATGTAGTGCTGGGCGATGAAAGCCTCCAGCACCTGCACCTCCACGCTGTCGGCCTGCTCATCGGCGTCCACCGCGCCGATGGACACCGCATCTTCGACGTGTGTCGGGTAGTAGGCCCTGTCGCCCAGGTGACGACCGCCGCGCACCATCGCCAAATTCACGCAGGCGCGGCCGCCCTGCACCTTCACCGCCAGGATGTCCACGTCCTTGTCGGACACGTTATCCACCGACTGCTGGTGCAGCACGGTGGACAGCGCGCTCATCTGGTTGCGCAGCTCGGCGGCCTGCTCAAACTCCAGCTTGTCGGCGTGGGCCACCATGCGGGACTCCAGCGTTTTCAGCACCTGCTGGGTTTCGCCGTCCAGAAACCTCTCGGCATTCAGCACATCCTGCGCATAGTCTTGCGGCGACACGAAGTTGACGCACGGGCCGGAGCAGCGTTTGATCTGGTACAGCAAGCAGGGCCGGGTACGGTTGTTGAACACCGTGTCTTCGCAGGTGCGCAGGCGAAACACTTTTTGCAACAGCTGGATCGACTCCTTCACCGCCCAGGCGCTGGGGAAAGGGCCAAAGTAACGGTGCTTTTTCTCCACCGCGCCCCGGTAATAAGCGACGCGGGGGAAGGTCACGGCGCTGGGCTCTGCCGCAAAGGCTGGCAAGGCCGTGATCTTCAAATACGGGTAACTTTTGTCATCGCGAAACAGAATGTTGTACTTGGGATGCAGCGTCTTGATGAGGTTGTTTTCCAGCAGCAGCGCCTCGGCCTCGGAGCGCACCACCGTGGTCTGCATGCGCACAATCTTGCTGACCATGTGGCCAATGCGCGTGCCGCCGTGGTCGCGCTGGAAGTAGGTGGTAACGCGCTTCTTCAGGTTCTTGGCCTTGCCCACGTACAGCACCGTGCCCTCGGCATCAAAGTAGCGGTAGACGCCGGGCAAGGCGGGCAGCGCGGCGACCTCGCTCAGCAGTTGTTCAGAGTGCACTTCAGACATGCTGCCTATTGTCGCGGCAGTTTCTATTGCGACATGTTGCTATTTATTTTATAGCAATAAGCGCTTATTCAGAATGCGTTAAACGCCTCAAACACGCCCCACAAAAGACTCAGTCGGCTTCGATCTTTGCCGATTTGACAACCACCGCCCAGCGCTGCAGATCGGCCTTGACCCGTTCGCCCAGTTGCTGCGGGTTTTGGTAGTCGGCGGTGGCGCCCTGCTCGGCCGCTTTTTGCCTGAATGCGGGCGTGTTCACCACTTTGCCGATTTCCACCGTAAGTTTGTCCACCACCGGTTTGGGAGTGGCAGCAGACACAAACACGGCAAACCAGGACGTCGCATCCACCTGCGGATAACCCGCTTCGGCCGTGGTGGGCACGTCGGGCAGGCTACTGAGACGGGTCTTGCCCGTGACAGCCAGCACACGCAGCTTGCCCGCCTGGATGTGCGGCATGAAGGGTGGCGCGGTGCCAAAAGTCACATCCACCTGGCCGCCCAGCAGGTCCTGCAGCGCGGGGCCGGTGCCTTTATACGGAACATGGACCATCTGGATACCGCCCTGCTGCTCCAGCATGGCCCCGGTCGCATGCTGCAGCGAACCGTTGCCAGACGAGGCGTAGTTCAGCTTGCCGGGATGCGCCTTGGCATAGCCCACCAACTCAGGCAGGGTCTTCACCGGCAGGTCCGCACGGACCACGATGATTTGCGGCGCCGAAAGTACGTTGGCCACGGGCTGCAAGTCTTTTTGCTCCCATTGCTGCGCCGTTTTGCTGACCAGCGGCGTGATGACGTGGTAACCCGAGTACTGCATCAGGATGGTGTAGCCATCGGGCTCGGCACGCTTCACGGCAGAGGCGGCGATGTTGCCATTGCCACCGCCCTTGTTGTCCACCACCACCGACTGGCCGATGGCAGGCCCCAGCGACAGGGCCAACATGCGGGCCGCGAGATCGGTAGTGCCGCCAGCGGCGGTTGGAACGACCATGGTGATGGTCTTGGCCGGGTAACTGCCCTGCGCCTGTGCAGTGCCCAAGCTGGCGGCGATACATGCTGCCAGCAGCAGCGTATGGAATGGTTTGCGTTGCATGTTGCGTCTCTTTGTGGTTGGAATGAAATGGCTTAACTTGAAAATCAAGGGGTGCTGCGCGCCAATGCACGCGCACGAATCGCATTGAAATCGGCGGGCACCGGGTGCAGGTCCAGCCGTCGCCCGGCCTTCACGATCTGGCTGGGCACGTCGTGGCCCACCAGCGTGGGTAACCAACGCGCCGCAGCAATCAGCCGGGCCAGGTCTACACCGCTGGCATAGCCCATGAGTTCGAGCGCATGCACGATTTCTTCGGTACAGACATTGCCGGAGGCCCCCGGTGCATACGGACAACCGCCCAGGCCGCCCAGCGAAGCATCAAAGCGGTCGGCACCAGCATCGATGGCAGCCAGCACATTGGCCAGCCCCATGCCGCGGGTGTTGTGAAAATGCAGTGTCAACTCTGTAGCAGGCCAGCGTGCGCGGAAAGCTGCAGTCAACGCAGCCACCTGCGACGGGTAAGCCATGCCGGTGGTGTCGCACAAAGTGACGCCGCGCACACCGAGCGCAATAAACCGTGCCGCCCAATCAAGCACCGCGTCGGTGGCCACATCGCCCTCCATGGGGCAGCCAAAGCTGCACGACAGCGACACGTTCAGCGCCGGACCGTTCGGCGTGGCCTGCGCGAGTGCAATCACATCCGCCAGCGCCTGGAACGACTGGGCCCGGGTCATCCGCAAATTGGCCAGGTTGTGCGTTTCGCTGCACGACATCACCAGGTTGAACTCGTCGGCCCGGGCGTCGATAGCACGCTCGGCACCGCGCACATTGGGCACCAGCGCGCTGTAGACCACGCCGGGGCGGCGCTGGATCTCGCGCAGCACCCTTTCGGCATCGCGCAACGCCGGAATCGCTGCGGGCGACACAAAGGCACTGACCTCGATCTTGGCCAAACCCGCGTCCGACAAGGCGTTGACCAGTGCGATCTTGTCTTCGGTCGGCACAAACGCGGCCTCGACCTGCAGGCCATCGCGCGTACCCACCTCCTGGATCGCGATACGGCGCTGTGCTCCTTGCCAAACCGGGCTCATGCCACCACCCCCTTGGCGCGCAACAAGCCAATCTGCGCCAGGTTCAGCCCGGCTTCCTGCAACACGGCATCGGTATCGTCCCCCAGGTGCGGCGCGCTGGAGCGGATGCTGCCCGGCGTGGCCGACAACTTAGGCACGATGCCCGGTACCTCCACCGTGTCACCGTCACGGGTCACCTGCTGCAACAGCATGTCACGGGCGCGGTAGTGCGGATCTTCATGGATGTCCTTGGCGGTATAGACCTTGCCGGCCGGCACGCACGCAGCCCCCAGGG
>CANFZJ010000259.1 GCA_947451445.1 Comamonadaceae bacterium | reverse complement strand
GCCTTGGTTTTGCCTTCTTCGCGGGCCAGCAGCGTGCCCAGCTCTTCGCGGCGGGCCAGGATTTCGGTGCCGATCTTGTCCAGCGCGTCGGCGCGGGCCTGCACGTTGCCGGTGGACCAGGCGGGGAAGGCGGCCTGGGCGGCCTGCACGGCGGCGTCCAGCTGGGCGGCGTCACCCTGGGTGTACTCGCCGATCACGTCGCCCAGGTTGGACGGGTTGGTATTGGGGGCGTAGCTGCTGCCTGCGACCCATTGGCCGTTGATGAGGTTGTCGTGTTTTTGCATGGTGTGTATGGGGTTTTTTCAGGGTGCCGGGGGGCGTACGGCTTGGCGGGCCAGCAGTTTCCAGTCGTTACCTTGCAGCTGCCAGACGCCCAGCACTTTCAGGTTGACCTTGCCGGGCTTGCCCGCATCCAGGGTATCGGCTACCAGGGTATGGCGCACGATGGCGTTGGTGCCGACGATCTTGATGGTCTGGTCGGTAATCGCGATGGTCACAAAGTCCGACCGGCCTTCCACCAGGTCGCTGATGAAGCTGGTCTTGGTGTCCACCTTGCCTGCCGAATGGCCGTAGCTCAACTCGTCTACCACCAGTGCGCCCAGGGCTGCGGGAGTCGGATCGATCATGGCCAGACGCAGCTTTTCAGCCGCCGCCGCCACGGCGGGTGCCGATGCAGCAGAGGGTTCGCCCGGCATGCCCGCACAGCCCACCAAGGCTGCCGACACGGCGACAGCGAGAATGAATGTCTTCAACATAGGAGATTTCTTTCAAGGACGGGCAACGCAGGGCTGCCGAACGAACGCCAATGGCCCCGCCGGGGCCATTGGCACGGGGGACGCAGATTTACTGGGGGCCCAGTTTCTTGATCAGCACGGCCAGCTCTTCCACCTCAGCGGGCTTCAGGTCGCTCAGCGGGGCGCGCACGGGGCCGCCGTCGTGGCCGACGATGGTGGCACCAGCCTTGATGATGCTCACGCCGTAGCCTTCCACCCGGTTGCGGATGTCCAGGTAGGGCATGAAGAAGTCTTTCAACAGGCGGTGCTGGGTGGCCATATCGTCAGAGGCCACGGCGTGGTAGAAGTCCATCGCCGTCTTGGGGATGAAGTTGAACACGGCCGACGAGTACACCGGCGTACCCAGCGCCTTGTAGGCGGCTGCATAGACTTCAGCGGTGGGCAGGCCACCCAGGTAGGCAAAACGGTCGCCCATGGCCATGAAGATGGAAGACATGGTTTCGATGTTGCCCACGCCGTCCTTGAAGCCGATCAGGTTGGGGCAGCGGTCGGCCAGGATGCGCAGCGATTTCGGGGTGAGCTTGGTGCGGTCGCGGTTGTAGACGATGACGCCAAACTTCACGCTGTTGCAGACCTGTGCCACGTGTTCGATCAGGCCGTCCTGGCCGGCTTCGGTCAGGTAGTGCGGCAGCAGCAGAATGCCGTGGGCACCCAGGCGCTCGGCTTCCTGGGCATGGGCGATGGCCATGCGGGTAGGGCCACCAGCACCGGCAATGATCGGCACTTTGCCACGGCAGGTTTCCACTGCGGTCTTGATTACGGCACTGTACTCGGCGCCGACCAGGGAGAAGTATTCACCCGTGCCGCCTGCGGCAAACAGCGCGCTGGCGCCGTAGGGGGCCAGCCATTCCAGGCGTTCGATGTAGCTGCTGGGGCGGAACTCGCCTTGCGCGTCGAAGTCGGTGATGGGGAAGGACAACAGGCCGGAGCCCATGATGGTTTTAAGGTCTTGGGGGTTCATGGTTTCTCTCTTTGGTAGGGCGTGGTTAAAACGGAAATACAAACTCAGTCGAGCTGGATATGGGCGTCGGCGACGACCTTGGCCCAGCGGCTGCGTTCACGGTTGAAAAACTGGTCTTGTTCGGCAGATGGCATGGTGACCACCTCGGCCCCCTGCCCTGCCAGGCGGGCCCGGATGTCGGCACTGCGGATGATCTGGATCAGCTCGGCATTCAGCCGGGCGATGATGGGCGCGGGCGTGCCGTTGGCCACCAGCACGCCTTGCCAGGTGCCGGACTCGAAATCGGTCAAGCCTTGCTCGGCCAGCGTGGGCACATTGCCCACCAGCGGCATGCGGGTCTTTTTGGAAATACCCAGCACCTTGAGCTTGCCGCTCTGCACATGCGGCAAGGTGGCCAGCATGCCGTTCATCAGCACCTGGGTTTGGCCGCCCATGGTGTCGGAAATAGCCTGGACACCGCCCTTGTAAGGCACGTAAATCCACTTGGCACCGCTGGCGCGCTCCACGGCCACCCCGGCAATGTGCGGGGCGCTGCCCATCGCGGTCACGGCAAAGTTGAGGTCGGTTTTCTTGGACAGCGCCACCAGCTCTTTGAGGTTGTTGGCCGGCACCGAGGGGTGTACCACCAGCATGTGCGGCGAATAGGCCAGCATGGTCACGCCGCGCAGGTCTTTGCTCGGGTCAAACGGCAGCTTGGTGTAGACCGAAGGGCTGATGGCCAGCGCGCCTACGTCGCACAGCAGCAGGGTGTGGCCGTCAGGGGCCGACTTGGCCACCGCATCCGCACCCAGGTTGCCATTGGCACCGGGGCGGTTTTCCACGATCACCGACTGCTTGAGCGTCTCGGCCAGCAGCTGACTGATGGCGCGGGCAATGATGTCCGATGAGCCGCCGGGCGGGTACGGCACGATCAGCTTGATGGGTTTGCTGGGCCAGGCCTGGGCGAAGGCGGGGGTGGCCAGGGTGGCGGCGCCTGTGGCGGACACCAATAACTGCCTACGATTGATCAACATATGCTACCTTTTTTATAGCTATCAGCGCTTGTATTACCTGCGCCAGAGGGCTTTTTTATTAAAAATAAGTCGCAGGGCTACGCACCGACCGGAAAACATGAAAACACCGGCTCGGCCAGGCCCCGCACACCGGGCTGCAAGGCAAACACGGCCCCGTTCAAGCCCGGCGCATCGGCGGGCACGGTGCCGGGCAGGATGGAGGTGACATACAGCACATCCAGGTTGGGCCCGCCAAAGGCGCACATCGACGGCTTGGCCACCGGCACTGGCAGCGACGCCACCAGACGCCCCTGCGGGTCGAAACGGTGCACCAGACCGGCATCGTTGCCGCAAATCCAATAGTGGCCTTCCACGTCTACCGCCGCGCCATCCGGGCGGCCGGGCAGCCCGGTCATATCGACAAACGTGCGGCGGTTGCGCAGCACGCCGTCGGCCGCAAAATCAAAGGCCCAGACGGTTTGCACACGGGGGTGCGAGTCCGACACATAGGCGGTCGCGCCGTCGGGGCTGAAGGCCAAGCCGTTCGGGGTGATCAGGCCGTCCAGCTTGGCCGGGCTGAGGCCGTTTTCATCCAGGCAATACCAGGCACCCAGCGGGGACGCCAGGCCCATGTCCATCACCATGGTGCTGACCCAGAAGCGGCCTTGCGCATCGCAGCGGCCATCGTTGAAGCGCATGCCGGGCGCGGGGTGCGCAATGGCCACCAGGCGCTCCACGTGTACAGCCGGGGCATCCAGCAACTGCACCGCAAAAATGCCGGTTTCCATGGCTGCCACCACTTCGCCGGTCGCGGTCAGGGCGATGCAGCCGACGCGCTCGGGCAGGTTCCAGGTCTGCACGGCCTGGGTGGCAGCCGTCCAGCGGCGGATGTGCCGCCCTTCGATGTCCACCCAGTACAGAGCTTGCTCGGCCACTGACCATACCGGGCATTCACCCACACGGTCGCGGACGGCAGAAATGGCCGTGATCGCTGCCATCGCGGTGCTCATGCCTCGTACGGGCCCATGGTGACAAAACCGCCGCCGTGGCAGGTGGCCGCCGGGTTGTTCAGGTCTGGCGCAGATGTGCGGGCAACCACCGCCTCGCGGAACACGTCCGAGCTGTCTTGCGGCTGGTAACCCACGTGTTTGGCACGGGCGTTATCCCACCAGGTGACCGCGTTATCAGACATGCCAAACACGATGCTGTAGCCCAGCACCGGCGTGGTCAGGCAGGCGGTGATCAGGCGGTGCAGATCCGCAAAACTCAGCCAGGTCGCCAGCATGCGGCGGTCCTTGGGTTCGGCAAACGACGAGCCGATGCGCACACAGGCGGTCTCGATGCCGTAGCGATCAAAGTAGTAGCGCGCCAAGTCTTCACCAAACGCCTTGCTCAGGCCGTAGTTGCCGTCTGGGCGGGCGGGTGCATCGGCGGTAATCGTCTCGCCCTGCGAGTAAAAACCGACCACGTGGTTGGAGCTGGCAAAAATCACCCGCTTCACGCCAAACTTGCGGGCGGCTTCGTACAGGTTGTAGGCGCCCAGAATATTGGCCATCATGATCGGCTGGAACGGGCCGTCTACCGACTTGCCACCCATGTGCACGATGGCGTCCACGCCCTGCACCATGGCATCGACCTGCGCCGCGTTGGCCAGGTCGGCCAGCATGATCTCCTCGCCCTCGGTCGCAGCACCAAAGTCCACCACGTCAGACGAGCGCAGCATGGTGCAGTTTTGCTTAAGGCTTTCGCGCAGCACCTTGCCCAGGCCGCCGGCCGCGCCGGTCAATAAAATCTTGTCATGCAGTTTCAGGACCATGGTCTTCCTATATGGGTTATGGGGTGCAGCACAGGCTAGCACTGGACTTTTCTAAAGGCTTTGTTACAGTGGGATTTAACACCCACACATCGGTCATATGTTGTCTGATGACTTGATTTTCATAACCAATTCTCCCGCTGTCAAGGATTTTTTCATGGCCTCCGCACAAACCCCCGGTTCGCACACAAGCACCGGGGCCTTGGCATTCGCTACCGCATCCAGCACCCCGCCCGTCCGCATCCGCCGACCACGCGGCCTGGTGACAGAAATCGTCGAATCCCTGGTCAGCACCATCCGCCAGGGCCAGTTGAAACCCGGCGAAAAGCTGCCCACCGAGGTGGAGT
>CANFZJ010000258.1 GCA_947451445.1 Comamonadaceae bacterium | reverse complement strand
CTGCCGGTGCATGTGGTGCGCGAGCTGCACCAGGTGCTGCGGGCCCGGCGCACGCTGGAGCACGACCCCGCCTTTGCCGCCCTGCGCCCCGATGGTGTGCGGGTGGACGACGTGGCTGCATTGATGGGCCGTGACCCGGGCGAGGTGGCCGATTTGCTGGCACTGGCCGAGTCGCCCCGCTCGCTGGATGCCTCGGTGGACCGGTCGGAAGACGGGCAGACCCTGGGCGACACCCTGACCGACGAAACCACCCTGGACCCGTCTGATACGACCCAGAGCCATGAGGTCGAGCAGTTGCTGGAAACCTGGTTGGCCACGCTGACACGGCGTGAACGCGAGGTGCTGGATGGCCGCTTCGGCCTGCACCACCGCGACCCGGAAACCCTGGACACTCTGAGCGACCGCCTGGGCCTGACCCGCGAGCGGGTGCGCCAGATTCAGAACGAAGCGCTGCGCAAGCTACGCATCCAGCTGGGCCGTAGCGGTGCTAGCCGAGAGGCGCTGTTGTGATTCGGCGTGCATTTTTAGCGCTGGTATGCGCCGGGCTGCTGGCAGGCTGCGCCGCCACCGGGCCGCGCTCGACCACCATCCCGCAAGACAAGCTGCAAGCCCTGCTGGCCGCGCGCTTCCCCTACACCGGCAAGCTAGGCCCGTTGTTTGAGTTGAAAGCACAAGCCCCTGTGCTGCGCCTGCTGCCGGATACCAACCGCATGGGCACCACGATCCAGCTGCAGGTGTCTGAGCGTCTGGGCCGTGCCACCTTTGACGGTGTACTGGACCTGGACTATGGCCTGCGCTTCGAGCCCAGCGACAACAGCATCCGCATGGCCGACGTGCACGTCAACAGCCTGCAGTTTGCCGCCGTGCCCGAGCGTTACCAGAGCCTGGTGCAAGGCTTGGCTCCGCAGCTGGCCGAACGCCTGCTGGACGGCCTGAGCCTGCACCAGCTGCGCGCCAAAGACATGGAAACCGTAAACGGCCTGGGCTATGTGCCCGGCCCCATCGCCGTGACGCCCGAGGGCCTGCGCATCACTTTGCTGCCGAAAACCCAGTCCTGATCATTTGCTATAAAAAAAAGAGCTGCTAGCGCAGGTGGCACCTGGGCGGTTTCAACCCCAAGTGCAACAAATAGGGTGAATTAATGAAGGGAATCCGGTTGGTGTGCCAAGCGAGCCAAATGCTCGGCATAAACCTCAATCGGCTTGCGCCAGCCCAAGGTCATCCTGGGGCGGCCATTGAGCTGATCGGCCACCGCATCTAACTGCTCCTGGCTGTAGCCCGAGAGGTCTGTCCCCTTGGGAAAGTACTGGCGTAGCAGCCCATTGGTATTCTCATTGCTGCCGCGCTGCCAGGGACTATGGGGGTCACAGAAGTACACCTTCATGCCCGTGTTGTGGCTGAGCTCGCGGTGCCTGGCCATCTCACTGCCCCGGTCATAGGTCAAACTGCCCCGCATGGGCTTGGCAATGGTATTGAGCTTGTCGCTGAAGGCCTGCAGTACATGGGCTGCCGTGGCCGGATGGGGGTGGGGCAGCTTGACAAGCACCACCAAGCGGCTGGTGCGCTCCACCAGCGTGCCAACCGCACTGGCATTGGCCTGGCCTTTGATCAGGTCGCCCTCCCAGTGGCCCGGTAGCTGGCGATCCTCTATCTCGGGGGGGCGCACATGGATGCTCAACATCTCGGATGCATCACTGCGGCGATCTTGGCCACCCGAGCGGGGTCTGCGCGTGGCACGCCCCATGCGCAGGCAGGCGAGCAGCTCCTTCTTGAGCTCGCCGCGTGGCTGGGCATAGATGCAGGTGTAGATCGTTTCGTGGGACACGTGAAGGCGTTTGTTGTCAGGGTGCAGGCGGCGCAGCTCGCCAGCGATTTGCTGGGGTGACCAGCATTGGAGCAGATAGGTGCGAACAGAGGCGAACAATGGGCTGTCGCGGTGTAACTTGGGCGGGGGGCGCGTGAAGCGCTTGCGCCTGTCGCAGCGCTGCTGGGCAAAGCCAGAGACGTAGCTCTTGGGGCCGCCGTTGCGTTGGCATTCGCGGCTGATGGTGGAGGGGCTGCGGCCCAGGGCACGGGAGATGGCCCGCAGACTCATTCCTTGTTGCAGGGCTAGCGCTATCGCACAGCGCTCGTGCTCGCTTAGTTGGCTGTAGTGTTTCTGGGTCATGGGGCCTCAATTCTGTGGGTGTTGCACTTCTGAATTGAGGCCGCCATGCGCTGGTGGCCTAAATCACTCTGCTACTTTAGGGGCCGGGGTTGCCACAGAAGAAACTGCGGCATCGCTGGCCTTTGTCCAAACCACCGCGCCATTGACCGCGTACAGGCGGCAAGGCTCGGTACTCACCCGATTGCACGCCACCACCGCACGCTCTACGGGGTCTTTGGGCATGGATTCATCCGTTGGCTTCAGCCCAAACGACGCCGCATGCACCCCTGTGGGTGATATGGCGAAGGCCCGAGGCGTGGATTTGGTCAGCCAGTCCCGGTACCGGTCTCGGCCCTTGTCAGCAAGATAGGGAATGGCATCCACGTCGTCGATATTCGCGTAGCCGCTGGCCAGATAGGCAATGCCCGTCGGCGCGGACTGCGGACGCTGCACCACGGCAGCAGGGGCGGATAGGTTGACCGGCGACGCTGGCACGGGCTTGCCCAGGTCGGTTTTTTTGGTGGCGGCGCTCAGTTCGTTCAGCGTCAGCTCGGCAAACTTGTCGTACAGCCAGTTCATACGCATGCCGTCTTGCCCACCGGCGAAGCCCCCCAAACCGTAGGAGGCATTGACCTTGAAGGCATGGATTTGGTGGCCCGTGGCATCCACGACCTGCACCCGCCCGTTAATCGAGTCCGTGCCCGCCATGATGCCCAGCATCACTGCCGCCACGGCCGAGCGCACCCGAAACTCTTCAATAGTGACGTTGACCTGGTACTGGCCTGTCACCGCCAGCAAACCACTGCCATCCAGCCGCCGTTCGATAAATCCGCTCAAATCCTTGGGGTTGAACTGGGGATTATCGGGCTGCAGCTTGCGGGCCGCATCGGTCAAATTCAGCGCCACTTGGCGGTAGGTCGCCGTAGCCAAAGCCGTCGGCCTATGGTTGCTACCTGCCTCCCGCTGCACCGTGCCAGCGCACCCCGTCAGCAACACGACCAGCACCGCCATCAGACTGAAAAAACACTGCTTCACCCGCATACCGTCTCCTGTTGAATTTTTGTGCCATTCACTTGCAAAAAAAGCGCCCGAAGGCGCTTTTTATGGAACTGTCAGCAAGCTAGTTTACTTGGCGATCACGCGGGTCATTTCCAGCACTTTGTTGGAGTAACCCCATTCGTTGTCGTACCAGCTGACCAGCTTGACGAAGGTGCCGTCCAGGGCGATAGAGGCTTCTGCATCAAAGATGGAGGTGCGGCTGTCGCCACGGAAGTCGGTGGCGACGACCTTGTCTTCGGTGTAGCCCAGCACGCCCTTCATGGCGCCTTCAGACTGGGCCTTCAACTCGGCGTTGATCTCAGCCAGGGTGGCCGAGGTGTTCAGCTCCACCGTCAAGTCCACCACCGACACGTCGCTGGTGGGCACGCGGAAGGCCATGCCGGTGAGCTTCTTGTTCAGCTCGGGAATCACCACGCCCACGGCCTTGGCGGCACCGGTGCTCGATGGAATGATGTTTTCCAGAATGCCACGGCCACCGCGCCAATCTTTGTTCGACGGGCCGTCCACGGTCTTTTGCGTGGCGGTGGCAGCGTGCACGGTGGTCATCAGGCCGCGCTTGATGCCGAACTTGTCGTTGATCACCTTGGCCAGGGGGGCCAGGCAGTTGGTGGTGCAGGATGCGTTGGAGATGATGCTCTGGCCGGCGTAGGTCTTGTCGTTCACGCCATAGACGAACATGGGGGTGTCGTCCTTGGAAGGAGCGGACAGGATGACCTTCTTGGCACCTGCGTCGATGTGCTTTTGCGCGGTTTCCTTGGTCAGGAACAGGCCGGTGGACTCGACCACGATGTCGGCACCCACGTCGGCCCATTTCAGGTTGGCCGGGTCGCGCTCTTGGGTCAGGCGGATCTTTTTGCCATTGACGATGAGCACGCCGTTGTCTACCGACACCTCGCCCTTGAAGCGGCCGTGCACGCTGTCGTACTGCAGCATGTACGCCAGGTAGTCGGGCTCCAGCAGGTCGTTGATGCCCACGACTTCGATGTCGTTGAAGTTTTGGATGGCGGCACGGAACACCATGCGGCCGATGCGGCCGAAGCCGTTGATGCCAATTTTGATCGTCATTGTGTGTATCTCCAGTTGTCGTTAAAAACGGGTTACTTCTTCTTGCGCAAAACTTTTTCGACCGTGGCGGCCACGTTTTCAGGCGTGAAACCAAACAGCTTGAACAGCACCGGGGCGGGGGCCGATTCGCCGTAGGTGTCCAGGCCGACGACGGCGGCGCAGCCGTACTTCCACCAGCCTTCGGTGACGCCCATCTCTACCGCGATACGGGGCAGGCCCTTGGGCAGTACGTCGGTTTTGTAGGCTTCGGTTTGGCGGTCAAATACGCTGTTGCTGGGCATGGACACCACGCGAACAGCTATCTTTTGCGTAGCAAGCAGGGCTTGCGCAGCCAGCGCCAGCTGCACTTCGGAGCCGGTGGCGATGATGACGGCCTGGGCCTTTTTCTTCATTCCAATATCGCTGGGCTCGGACAACACGTAGGCACCACGGCTGATTTCGCCCAGGTCGGACTTGGCCGCGTAGGCGATGTTCTGGCGGCTGAGCAGCAGGGCGCTAGGGCGGTCCTTGTTTTCCAAAGCCACGGCCCAGGCCACGGCGGTTTCAGCCGTGTCGCCCGGACGCCAGACGTCCAGGTTCGGGATCAGGCGCAAGGATGCAGCGTGTTCGACCGACTGGTGGGTCGGGCCGTCTTCGCCCAGGCCGATGGAGTCGTGGGTGAACACGT
>CANFZJ010000257.1 GCA_947451445.1 Comamonadaceae bacterium | reverse complement strand
TGCGGCCACGTAGTTGCCCTTGTACTTCATGCCATCGGCCACGGCCTTGGGCAGCAGGCTGTCCCACTTTTCGGCCTTGGCGGTAGCGTCCAGGTTGGCCAGCACGCCTTCGGCAGCCCATTCCTGGATGGCGGGGCCCTTGATTTGGGCAGCAGCTGGGGGGTTGCCCGACACCACGCGGCTCTTCAACACAGTCGCGGCGTTGTCGCCACCACCACCGGCCACGGCGAAGTCTTTCCAGACATGGCCCTTGGCCTGCATGATCTTCTTCAGCTCGGCGACCGACTTGGCCTCGCCGCCCGAAGTCCAATAGTGCAGTACTTCGACTTCACCGGCGTGCAAAGCCCCGGCAGCGACTACGGTGGCCACGGCAAGGCTCAATTTGGAAAGCTTCAACATCTTGTGTCTCCTGGAGTGTTCAGCGCGGCACCATGCCCTGCTGAGGTGGCGGATTTTTAATTAATTAATGAATTATTAACACTAGGGATTTCCCTTGCTGCCCCATCCAGACCATCAAATGCTACATATTTAATAGCTATCACCGCATATTGCAATTGCGCCAATGGCCTATTTCATGCCCAACTTGAAAGTTAAGCACGCCCCTGCCCCGCTTATCATCGCCGCCATGCTTGCCAAGATCGTTTGTTTTTTACTGCTGGGAATCGTCCGCGTCCTGACCGGGGCCCAGGCCCGCTGGGTGGGCTGCCCGCCCAAGGCCGAGCAGCGCATTTACTTTGCCAACCACCAAAGCCATGTGGACCTGGTGCTGATCTGGGCGGCCCTGCCGCAAGAACTGCGCAGTATTACCCGCCCCATCGCCGCCAAGGATTACTGGACAGCGTCGCCGTTTAAAAAGTGGCTTACCAGCGCCGTGTTCAACGCCATCTATGTGGACCGAAAAAATGGCGGATCGGACCCGTTGGAGCCGCTGGTCGACGCGCTCGACCACGGCGACTCCATCATCCTGTTCCCCGAGGGCACGCGCGGCCATGCGCCCGAGCCGCAGCCGTTCAAGGCCGGGCTGTTCAACCTGGCCAGCCAGTTCCCGCAGGTGGTGCTGGTGCCCACCTGGATCCACAACGTGCAGCGCGTCATGCCCAAGGGCGAGGTGATCCCTGTACCCGTGCTGTGTTCGGTGACGTTCGGCACGCCGATGCAGATCGCGCCGGGTGAAGACCGCCGCGCCTTTCTGGACCGGGCGCGCAACCAAGTGATTGCGCTGCGCGACATATGAACCAATTTTTACGCAGCTTGAGCACCACCCAGCAGGTCGGTGCGCTGTTCATTCTGGTGTTTGGCGTGCTGCTGCTGGCCAGCGGCACGCTGCTGTTGTTGTCGCTGCGCGAGCGTGACGACGATGCGTTCGGGGCGGCGTTTGGCGTGGAGCTGCGCAACCTGCGCCGTGTGCTGGGCAACACCTGGTTCATGGCCGGGGCGTTCTGGCTCAGCTGGGCGGTGGGCGGCAATGTCGCCATCGGCCTGTTTGGCATCGTGGCGTTTTTTGCACTGCGCGAGTTCATCAGCCTGTCGCCCACCCACCGGGGAGACCACCGCAGCCTGATTTTGGCGTTCTTTGTGGTGCTGCCCGTGCAGTTCTGGCTGGTGGGCGGGCGGCATTTCGACCTGTTCACGGTGTTCATCCCGGTCTACGTCTTCCTGGCGCTGCCGGTGGTGGGCGCACTGGCCGACGACCCGCACCGCTTTCTGGAGCGCAACGCCAAGATGCAGTGGGGCATCATGGTCTGCGTCTACGGCACCAGCCACGTGCCCGCCCTGGCCCGGCTGGACTTCCCCGGCTTTGATGGCAAGGGCGCGTTTTTGGTGTTCTTTTTGGTGCTGGTGGTGCAAACCTGCATGCTGGCCCAGCACCTGGCCGCCCGCAAGCTGCAACGCCCACCGCGCGCACCGCACATCAGCCAAACCTTTCACTGGACCAGCTGGACCATCGGCGTGGCCACGGGCAGCCTGCTGGGCGTGCTGCTGGCAGGCATCACCCCGTTCAAGCCCGGCCAGGCGCTGGCCATGGCGCTGATCGCCTGCGTGGCGGGCAGCTTTGGCCACCTGGTGATGAAAGCCCTGAAGCGCGACCGGGGCATCACCAACTGGGGCCTGGAAGGCAAGTCCATCACCGGCGCCAGCGGCCTGCTGGACAAGGTAGACGCGCTGTGCTTTGCCGCGCCCATCTTCTTTCACTCAGTTAGATGGTATTTCAAGGTTTAGCGCAGGTAGAACGTGCGCAGGTAGCTATTTAATTAATAGCACCACACAGACGGGATTCCAGTGGGCACCGTACTGGATTCCCGCCTGCGCGGGAATGACGGGGCGCGATTCACAACCCCACCTTCTCCAGCAGCCCCCGCGCCGCCAAATTGCCGATGAAGGCACGCAGGCCGAAGCGCCAGGGCGCGGCCGTTTGGCAGTGGGTGACGCGGTTGTGCAGGCCGCCCAGCCAGGCGCTTTGGATGCTGACCACATCGCCCAGCTTGTGGGTAAAGCCGCCGCCGGGCTGGTCGCGGTCTTCAATCGGGGCGAACAAGGTGCCCAAAAACAGCATGAAGCCGTCGGGGTACTGGTGGGCAGACAGGGTTTGCGCCACCAGATCGGCCGGGTCGCGGCTGATGCTGGCCATGGTGCTGGTGCCGCGCAGGGTGAAGCCGTCGGTGCCCGCCACGCGCAGGTGTACGGTTTCGCGGCGCACATCGTCCAGCCCAAAGCTGGCGTCAAACAGGCGGATGAAGGGGCCGATGGCGCAGGAGGCGTTGTTGTCCTTGGCCTTGCCCAGCAGCAGCGCGCTGCGGCCTTCGATGTCGCGCAGATTCACGTCGTTGCCCAGGCTGGCCCCGACGATGCCGCCCCGGCTGTTCACCGCCAGCACCACCTCGGGCTCGGGGTTGTTCCAGGCCGAGTCGGCGCGGATGCCCACCTCGTCGCCGCAGCCCACAGCGGCCAGCACCGGGGCCTTGGTGAAGACCTCGGCGTCGGGGCCAATGCCCACTTCCAGGTACTGCGACCAGAGGCCTTTTTGCTGCAGCAGGGCTTTGAGCTCCATTGCCTTGGCCGAGCCGGGCTGGATGGTGGCCAGGTCTGCGCCGATCAGCGCCTGCACCTGGCCGCGCAGGGCGTGGGCGCGGGCGGCGTCGCCCCGGGCTTGTTCTTCAATCACCCGCTCGACCAGGCTGGCGGCAAAGGTGACGCCTGCGGCCTTTACCACCTGCAAGTCGCACGGGGCGAGTAGCCAGGGGCGTGCCGCGTCACGCACGCCGGGCAGGCTGTTGGCCAGCAGGGCGTCCACGCTGCACAGGTAGCTGCCGCTGGCGCTGCGGGCTGCGTCGGCCGGATTGGCGCTGTCCAGCAGCGTGCTCATGGTGGGGTAGTGGGCGCTGATGTCGAACACGCCGTCGGCACGCAGGGTGACGATGGCCGGGCCGGGGACGGGGCCCATCACCCAGGCGCGCCCCACCAGGGTGCCGGTCAGGCCGTCGTCGGGGAGGATTTGGGCGTTATCCAGCAATGTCATACAAAACCTCTTCTTTCAATGGTTGTGGCGCGGCGTGTTTTCTGAGATGCGGCGGTAGTCCAGCGCAAAGTCCAGCGTGGCGCCATCGGCGAGCTGGCCGGTTTTCTCGCGGTACAGCGCCTCCCAGGGCGAGTGGCTGGGGGGAATGGGTGGGGCGGGGTTGTCGCGGCGGCGGCGGGCGATTTCTTCTGGCGGCACCAGCGCGTTGCAGCGACCGGCCTGCAGATCAACACGGATCACGTCACCGGTTTGCAGCCAGCTTAAGCCCCCGCCGACTGCGCTTTCGGGCGATGCGTTCAGGATGGACGGGCTGTCTGCCGTGCCGGACTGGCGGCCATCGCCCAGGGTCGGCAGGGTGGTGATGCCGCGCTGGATCAGCGCGTCCGGCGGCTGCATGTTGACCACCTCGGCCGAGCCCGGCCAGCCGATGGGGCCCGCGCCGCGCATCACCAGAATGCAGTCTTCGGTAATGCCCAGCGCCGGGTCGTTGATGCGGTGGTGGTAGTCGTCCGCGCCCTCAAACACCACGGCCCGGGCCTCGAAAACGCCCTCCGCGCCCGGCTTTTGCAGGTAGCGTTGGCGGAATTGGGCAGAAATGACCGAGGTTTTCAAAATGCCGAAGTCGAACAGGTTGCCACTGAGCACCAGGAACCCGGCCTTCTCCATCAGCGGGGCGGCAAACGGGTAGATGACCGCGCGGTCCTTGGTTTCACGGCCGTGCAGGTGGTCGGCAATCGGTTTGCCGGTCACGCTCAAGGCATCGCCGTGCAGGCGGCCTGCCTGTTGCAGCTCCCACATCAGCGCGGGCACGCCGCCCGCGCGAAAGAAGCGCTCACCCAAAAACTCGCCCGCAGGCTGCATATTCAGCAACAGCGGCAGGTCGTAGCCGTGGGTGGTCCAGTCTTGCGGCTGCAGGTCCACCCCGGCATGGCGGGCCATGGCCATGATGTGCACCTGGGCGTTGCTGGAGCCCCCCGCGCAGCTGAGCACCGACAGCGCGTTGAGAAAGCTGTTGCGGGTCAAGATGTGCGACGGGCGCAGGTCCTCAAAAGCCATCTCCACAATGCGCCGCCCGGTGGCGTAGGCCATCTGGCCGCGCTCACGGTACGGCGCGGGGATGGCGGCGCAGCCCGGCAGCGACAGGCCCAGCGCCTCGGCCACCGCGTTCATGGTGGAGGCCGTGCCCATGGTGTTGCAGTGCCCGGCCGAGGGCGCGCTGCTGCAGGCGCGCTGCAAAAACTCTTCTTCGTCGATCTCGCCCGCAGCCAGCTGGCGGCGGCTGCGCCAGATCACCGTGCCCGAGCCGACCAGTTCGCCGTTGTGCCAGCCGTCCAGCATGGGGCCGCCGGACAGCACGATGGCCGGAATGTCCACCGTGCTGGCGGCCATGATGCCCGCCGGGGTGGTTTTGTCGCAGCCGGTGGTCAGCACCAC
>CANFZJ010000256.1 GCA_947451445.1 Comamonadaceae bacterium | reverse complement strand
GCGCCAAGCGCTACGCGGTGCGGGTACGGGTCAAGCCGCAAGCGCTGGCGGTGCGCAACATCGGGCTGGACGAGCTCAGTGCGGCGCTGAAAAATGCCAACGTCAACACCCCGCTGGGTACGCTGGATGGTCCGCGCCAGACGCTGGTGCTGCAGGCCAACCGGCAACTGCGCACGGCAGCCGACTTCGCCAACCTCATCATCAGCACCAAGGGCGGCAACCCGGTGCGCCTGCAAGACGTGGCCAGCGTGGAAGACAGTCTGCAGACGCTGAAAAGCTGGGCCACGCTGAACGGCGAGAACTCCATCACCATGGCGGTGCAGCGCCAACCAGGTGCCAACACCGTGAAGGTGGTCGATTCCATCCGCGCTGCGCTGCCCGCCTTGCAGGCACAGATGCCGCAGTCGGTACGCATGACCCCGGTGAACGACCGTTCGCTGTCGGTGCGCGAGGCGCTGCACGATGTGTCGCTGACGCTGCTGGGCACGGTGGCGCTGGTGGTGCTGGTGATCTTCTTGTTCTTGCGCCGCTTTGTGGCTACCGTCATTCCGGCCCTGTCGCTGCCGGTGTCTCTGGTGGGCGCGGTCGCGCTGCTGTGGGGCATGTCGTACAGCCTGGACAACATTTCGCTGCTGGGCCTGACGCTGGCCGTGGGTCTGGTGGTGGACGACGCGATTGTGGTGCTGGAGGAAATCATCCGCCTGGTGGAAGACGGCATGGACCCGTTCCAGGCAGCGCTGAAGGGCTCGCGGGCGGTGGGCTTTACGATTATTTCCATGTCCACCTCGCTGATTGCGGTGTTCATCCCCATCTTTTTCATGCCCGGCGTGATTGGTCTGCTGTTCCATGAGTTTGCGGTGGTGGTGGGCTTGTCGATTGCGGTGTCGGCCTTTGTGTCGCTGACGCTGGTGCCCATGCTGGCCAGCCGCTTTCTGAGCGACGAGGCGCACAAAAAGCCATCGGGCCGCATCGTCCATTCGTTTGAAACCGGCTTTAACGCTTTGTTGGCGGGCTACACGCGTTGGTTGGACCTGGCCTTGCGGCACCGTAAAACCGTGCTGTTGCTGGCGGCGGCCACGTTTGCCGCCACGGTCTGGCTGGGCATGGTGATTCCTAAAGGCTTCTTTCCCGAAGAAGACATTGGCCAGATCCAGGTGACCACCGAAGCGTCGGAAGACACCTCGTTCCCCGCCATGGTGGTGCTGCAAGAGCGGGCTGCGGCCATCATGCGGGCGGATGCCAATGTGGCGGTGGTCAGCTCGTTCAATGGCGGTAGCGGTGCGCAAAACACGGGCCGTATGTTTGTCACCCTCAAAGCCAGCAACCAGCGGCTGCCCATGAAGCAGGTGATCGAAGGCCTGCGCAAAAAGTTGCGCGGTGTGGCGGGCATCAACGTGTTCATGCGTCCGGTGCAAAACCTGCAGCTGGGGGGCCGCCAGAGCAAGGCGCAGTACCAGTACATCCTGCAAAGCATCAAGGCCGATGAGCTGAACGTGTGGGCCAACAAGCTGCAAGAGCAGCTGCGCCCCGACCCCATGTTTCGCGACGTGACCAGCGACTCCCAACTGCGTGCGCTGCAGGCCCAGCTCAAGATCGACCGCGACGCCGCCAACACCCTGGGCGTGTCCATCGACACCATCCGTACCGCGCTGTACAGCGCGTTTGGCGAGCGCCAGGTGTCCACCATCTACCTGCCGACCGACAGCTACCAGGTCATCATGGAAGTGGCTCCCGACGCCAAGCAGGACGAAACGGCGCTGAACGGCATTTACGTGCGCGCCAGCACCGGGGCGTTGGTGCCGTTGTCCAGCTTTACCACCGTGGTCCGCACCGTGGGGGCCACGGCCATCAACCACGTGGGCCAGTTGCAAGCCGTCACCGTGTCGTTCAACCTGGCGCCCGGCGCGGCCTTGGGCGACGCCACGGCCAAGATCGACGCGGCCAGCAAGGCCATCGGCATGCCTACCTCCATCATCAGCCGCTACGGTGGCGACGCGGCGGTGTTCAAGGACTCGCAGGGCAGCCAGGCCATGCTGATCATCGCCGCCTTGCTGGTCATCTACACCTTGCTGGGTGTGTTGTACGAGAGCTATATCCACCCCATCACCATCCTGGCCGGCTTGCCGTCGGCGGCGGTGGGCGCGTTGGCCACGCTGATGCTGTTTGGGCAAGACCTGACGCTGATCGCCATGATCGGCATCGTGCTGCTGATCGGCATTGTGAAAAAGAACGCCATCATGATGATCGACTTTGCGCTGGAGGCCCAGCGCCACCAGGGCATGACGCCTGCCCAAGCCATCCGCGAGGCCTGCATCTTGCGCTTTAGGCCCATCATGATGACCACCCTGGCCGCGCTGATGGGGGCGTTGCCCATCGCCCTGGGTATTGGTGCGGGCGCCGAGCTGCGCCAGCCGCTGGGCCTGGCGGTGTGCGGCGGCATGGTGTTCTCGCAAGCCATCACGCTGTTCATCACCCCGGTGATTTACCTGGCGCTGGAGCGTTTCAGCGGCCGTGGCCCGGTGCTGAAGCCTGAAGTGCCGGACGCCCCCGGCGCAGCGACCCACTGATTGCTATTAATTTAATAGCTACTTGCGCAGGTGCTACCTGCGCTAACTGCCATTTAGACCATGAAAACAAACAAACTCGGCCCGTTCCATGTTTCCACCATCGGCCTGGGCTGCATGAACCTCAGCCACGCCTACGGCGCGCCGGTGACGGCAGAGCAGGGCGAGGCCGTGCTGCTGCACGCGCTGGACCAGGGCGTCACCCTGTTCGACACGGCTGCGCTGTACGGCTTTGGCGCGAACGAAGAGCTGGTCGGCAAGGTGCTGGCACCGCACCGGCGCCAGTTCACCCTGGCCAGCAAATGCGGCATCTTTCGCAACGACGAAGGCAAGCGCGTGATTGACGGCCGCCCGGCCACCATCCAGCGCACCTGCGAAGACAGCCTGCGCCGCCTGCGCACCGACGTGATCGACCTGTACTACCTGCACCGCTGGGACAAAACCGTGCCCATTGAAGACAGCGTGGGCGCGCTGTCCGACCTGGTGCGCCAGGGCAAGGTGCAGACCATCGGCCTGAGCGAGGTGTCGGCCAGCACCTTGCGTAAAGCCCATGCCGTGCACCCCATCACCGCTGTCCAGACCGAGTATTCGCTGTGGACGCGCAACCCTGAAATTGCCGTGCTGCAGGCCTGCCAAGAGCTGGGCGCGGCCTTTGTCGCCTTCAGCCCGGTGGCGCGCGGCTTCTTGGCCGGGGGGCTGCGTGACGTGGCCACGCTGGACGCCAAGGACATCCGCCGTGGCATGCCGCGCTTTACCCCCAGCAACTACGCGGCCAACCTGCGCCTGCTGGACAGCATGGCCGACATCGCCTTTGAGGTGGGCTGTACGCTGGCCCAGTTGTCCATCGCGTGGTTGCTGCACCAGGGCGAACACATCATTCCTATCCCCGGCACCACCAGCATCGCCCATTTGGACGAGGACCTGGCCGCTGCTGCCGTGCGATTGCCGCCGGTCGTACTGGCCCGGCTGGATGCGCTGTTTACACCCAGCGCCATCACCGCCGGCCGCTACAACTCCACCAACCAGTCCGAGGTAGATACCGAGGAGTTTGCTGCGTAACCTTGTGTAACGACTGGCACGGGGTTTGCATCTATTGACGTGACGACACATTCACCGTTACGTTTTTTTGGAGGTGCCATATGTCCCTTAGTCCCCAGCCATTCGCCCTCACTGCAAAGCCCGTCGCCAGTATTTCCACCGTCAACCTGGCCGCCCGCCAGCGCATGCTGTCGCAGCGCATGGTGCTACAGACCATGCTGGCGGCCCAGGGTGACAAGGCCCAGTTACAGGCTGCCGAGCGTACGCTGACCCTGTTTTCTGAGAGCCAGGCGACCTTGCTGCAAGTGCCGTCCAAGCTCGATGCGGTAAGTGCCCGCAAGATCGAGGCGGTCTACCTGGCACCGAACGGCGTGGGTGGCACCATCCAGTCGTTTACCAAAATGGTGCGCACCGCCTTGGACTGTATTGCCCAGGGTGACCGTCGCCAGGCTGACGCATTGGCCAGCGTGGTTGCACACAATGACGCGGTTCTGGACGCCCTGAACAAGGCGACCACCGTGTTTGACGAGATCGGAAAACACAAGTCCGACAGCATGATGCGCGAGCTCAGCGGCATTGTGGGAGACATTCAGAGTGTGGCCCGTGAAGCCAAGGTGGTCAGCTTCAACGCCTTGGTGATTGCGGCCCGGGCCGGGCAATTTGGCCGCGAATTTGCAGTGGTGGCGAATGTGCTGAGCGGCATTACCGGCAAGATCGACGGCCTGTCGCGCGAAGCCATGGTGCTGGCTGGCCGCACCTGACCGTCCGGCCACCCGTCCAGGCGGTGTGGGGCGGGGTGGGCGCGTACACTCGCGGCCCCTCTCCAATTTGTGCCGATTGATGCCCTTGCCTTCCCAACGCCCGTCGTCTGTTTCGCTGGCCCATAAACTGTCCAGGCAGCTCGATTTGTGTTTTGACGCCCCGCCACCCGCTCCCTCACCACGGCCTCTTGCCGCCCCCGTAGCACCTGCCGCCCCTTCTGTTGCCATTGCGTCCCCTGCCATCGCTGTGGCCCCGCAGATGCCGCCCGATGTGGAGGCCCTGGCCCGCCAGCTGGAACAACACCCCGACTACCGCGTGCAGCGCCGCCTGGTGCCGCCGCTGCAGTTCGGTCCGGTGCCCGATGGCGGGGTGGTCCACCTGCTGGTGCTGGACACCGAAACCACCGGCCTGGAGCATAGCCGCGACAAAATCATCGAGCTGGCCCTGCTGCGCGTCAGCATTGACACGGCCACCGGCCGGCCTTGCGGCACGGTGCAGGTGTACGACGGCCTGCAGGACCCTGGCCAGCCGATTCCCGACATTGCCCGCAAGATCACCGGCATCGATGACAGCATGGTGCATGGCCAG
>CANFZJ010000255.1 GCA_947451445.1 Comamonadaceae bacterium | reverse complement strand
TACACGCCGCGCTTGAACTCCACCACCACGTCCAACGGTACCCAGTAGTCGTTCCAACGCCAGGCGTCGAATTCAGGATGGGTGGTGGCGCGCAGGTTCAAATCCCAGTCGTGACCGACCAGTTGTAGTAAATACCAGATTTGTTTCTGGCCTTTGTAATGGCCGCGTGCATCCCGACGGATGAAGCGGTCTGGCACCTCGTAGCGCAACCAGTCACGGGTGCGGGCCACAACGCGTACATGCTCGGGATGGAGTCCTACTTCCTCGTGCAGCTCACGAAACATGGCCTGCTCGGGGGTTTCGCCCCGGTCAATGCCACCCTGCGGAAACTGCCAGGAATGGGTACGAATGCGTTTGCCCCAAAATACCTGATTTCTCTGGTTGAGCAGGATGATGCCGACGTTAGGCCTAAAGCCTTCTCGGTCAAGCATAATCAAACCCCAATTTTTAAACTGAGTCCATTATGCACAGCGTGGCCTGTGTATCAAGCGGCCCAGCCAGTTTTTCCCGAACCCACTTGCACTGAATTGCCCCATGAAAGCCTCCCAGTTCCTTATATCCACGCTCAAAGAAGCGCCATCTGACGCCGAAGTGGTGAGCCACCAACTCATGACGCGTGCGGGCATGGTCAAAAAACTCGGTGCGGGCATCTATAGCTACATGCCTATGGGGCTGCGCGTCATCCGCAAGGTCGAAGCCATCGTGCGCGAAGAAATGAACCGGGCTGGGGCGATTGAGCTCAGCATGCCGGTGGTACAGCCTGCCGAGCTGTGGCAAGAGACCGGCCGTTTTGAGAAGATGGGCCCCGAGATGCTGCGCCTGAAAGACCGGCACGAGCGCGACTACGTGTTGCAGCCCACCAGCGAAGAAGTGGTCACTGACATCGCCCGGCAAGAATTCCGTAGCTACAAGCAGTTGCCCAAGAACCTGTACCAGATCCAGACCAAGTTCCGTGACGAGCGCCGCCCCCGCTTTGGCCTGATGCGGGGCCGTGAGTTCACCATGAAGGATGCCTACAGCTTCGACCGCGACCAAGATGCTGCCAAAGCCAGCTACCAGAACATGGCCCAGGCCTACCGCAAAATTTTTGACCGCTTTGGCCTGACCTACCGCGCGGTGGCTGCCGACAGCGGCGCGATTGGCGGCGACCTGAGCGAAGAGTTCCAGGTGATTGCGGCCACCGGCGAAGACGCCATCGTCTACTGCCCCACCAGCGACTACGCCGCCAACATGGAAAAGGCCGAGGCCTTGCCACCCCAAAGCCTACGCAAAGACCCCAGCCAGACCTTGGCGAAGACGGCGACACCCGGTAAAAGCACCTGCGCCGACGTGGCTGAGTACCTGGGCCTGCCGCTGCACAACTCGGTCAAATCGTTGGTGCTGGCTACCGAGCAGACCAATGAAGCGGGCGAGATCGTTAAAACCCAGGTCTGGTTACTGCTGCTGCGCGGCGACCATTCCATGAACGAAATCAAGGTCGGCAAAGTACCGGGCCTGAACAACGGCTTCCGCTTTGCCACCGTGCCTGAGATCGACGCGCATTTTGGCTGCCTACCCGGTTACCTGGGGCCTTTGAACACCAAGCTGCCGGTCAAACTGGTGGTGGACCGTGAAGTGGCGGTGCTGGCCGACTGGATTTGCGGTGCCAACGAAGAGGACTTTCACTTCACCGGCGTTAACTGGGGCCGTGACCTGCCCGAACCTGAGCACATTGCCGATTTGCGCAATATCGTCGAAGGCGACGCGTCGCCCGACGGACGGGGCGTGTTGGCGATTGAGCGCGGCATCGAGATCGGCCACGTGTTCTACCTGGGCACCAAGTACAGCCAAGCCATGAACGCCACGTTCCTGGATGTGAACGGTAAACCCCAGTTCATGGAAATGGGCTGCTACGGCATCGGTATCACCCGCCTGCCTGCTGCTGCGATTGAGCAAAACCACGATGCGCGCGGCATCATTTGGCCTGACGCGATTGCCCCGTTCACTGTGGTGGTTTGCCCTATCGGTCCGGACCGCAGCCTTGACGTCAAGGCTGCGGGCGAAAAGCTGTACGCCGAGCTGCTGGCTGCGGGTGTGGATGTGGTTTTGGACGACCGTGGCGAGCGCCCGGGCGCCATGTTTGCCGACTGGGAGCTGATCGGCGTGCCGCACCGGGTCACCGTGGGCGACAAGGGTTTGAAAGACGGCCAGGTGGAATACCAGCACCGCCGTGACGCTGCCGCAACCAAGGTGGCTGTGGCCGACATCTTCACGTTTGTGCAGTCGCGGCTGGGGGCGGCTACGGGAGGTTGACCTTTTGCTTACAAGGAGAAATGCCCTCTGGCGCACGTGTGGTGTGCTGGGGGTGCTATCAAAATATGAGCTGTCGCATGCGGGCGGACAGCTGGAAGAACCGCTGGCCGATGCGGTGCGCGGGGCTTTGAGTGCCGCCGTGCACAACGAGGCACCACCCGTGCCCGAGTTCACCAACACCGAAGCCCGTCTGGCCTATTTGCGTTGGTTGGGGGCCATGAGCGACCGCCTGCGGCCCAAAAAGCCAGAGTGGAGCGTGCGCAAGGAATTTTTGGAAACCGTGTGGTACGAGAGCAAGCGTGCCGGGCTGGACACGGCACTGGTGCTGGGGCTGATCCAGGTGGAAAGCAACTTTCGTAAATTCGCCGTCAGCAGCGTGGGGGCCCGTGGCTACACCCAGGTGATGCCGTTTTGGACCCGCGTGCTGGGCGATGGTGACCCGGGCAAGCTGTTCCACATGCAGACCAATCTGCGCTTTGGCTGCGTCATCCTGCGCCACTACCTGGACCGTGAAAACGGCGATACCTTTATGGGCCTGGGCCGCTACAACGGTTCGCGCGGCAAAGCGCCGTACCCGGATGCCGTGCTGGGAGCCCGGCAACGCTGGGTGTTTAACGGTTAGCGGATACTGCCGTGGTGCAGACCAAACTGCCCAGCACGGCGGTCGGCAAAGTAGTGTTGCAACGTTTGCGCAACGGTGCGAAAGGCAATCTCTTCCCAAGGGATCTCGGACTCGCTGAATAAGCGGGCTTCGATGGTTTCATAGCCGGGGTCGAACACATCGCTGAGCAGCCGGGCCCGGTAGAACAGGTGAACCTGGCCCACGTGCAGCACGCTCATGATGGTGAACAACTCTTCCATTTCGAACTGCGCGCCAGCCTCTTCCACAGTTTCACGGGCGGCTCCTTCTGCCGGACTTTCGCCCAGCTCCATGAAACCGGCGGGTAGCGTCCATTTGCCCCAGCGCGGTTCAATGTTGCGTTTGCACAGCAGCACTTTGTCGCCCCAGATGGGTACGGTGCCGACCACGTTGATCGGGTTCTCGTAATGGATGGTGTGGCAGGCCGGGCAGACTGCGCGCTGCTTGGTGTCGCCGTCGTCCGGCACGCGGTAGAGCACCGCAGTGCCGCAGTTTTTGCAGTGTTTGATGGGTTGGGGCAGAGGCATGCTGGTCGGGCTCAGGCAATGCGCAGTGTCAAGTCGGCCAAACCGTCTACATGGCCGACCAGTGTGTCGCCGGGGACGACCGCGCCCACGCCTTCGGGGGTGCCGGAGTAAATCAGGTCGCCGGGTTGCAGCTCCCAGGCAGCAGACAGGTGGGCGATGGTTTCGGCCAGGTTCCAGATCAGCTGGGTCACGCTGCTGCGCTGGCGGTCTTGGCCATTGACCTGCAGGTAAATCTCGGCCTGCTCCACATCGCCCGCCTGGGCTACGGGGGTGATGGGGCCGATGGGGGCGGATTGTTCAAAGCCTTTGGCGATGGACCAGGGGCGGCCCTGTTTCTTCATTTCGTTTTGCAGGTCGCGGCGGGTCATGTCCAGGCCTACGGCGTAGCCGTAGACGTGCTGCAGTGCATCGGCGACCTGGATGTTCTTGCCGCCTTTGCCAATGGCCACCACCAGTTCGATCTCGTGGTGCAGGTTGCCGGTCAGCGACGGGTAGGCCATAGAACCGATTTGCCCGGCCTCGATGGCCAGCACGGCGCTTGCAGGCTTCATGAAGAAGAACGGTGGTTCGCGCCCGCTGAAGCCCATTTCCTTGGCGTGCTCGGCGTAGTTGCGGCCCACGCAGTAGATACGGTGCACAGGGAAGCGTGCCGCAAGGCCTGTGACGGGCACGGAGACAGTGGCAGGGGGCGTGAAAACGTAGTCCATGGGGTGGTCCTTAGTTACGGGGTTTGAAGCCAATGATCATGGGAGACGGCACCCGGCCATCGGTATCGCGTGGCATGGTTTCGGTTTTGTCGATGGCTTTGAGCACCGCATCGTCCCAGGCCTTGTTGCCACTGGATTTGATAATTTTGCGGCTCAAGATGGAGCCATCGGGGGAGGAGCGCACTTCTACATCGGCAGCAGGGTTTCCGTCGAAATCATCGGGAAACACGATGTTGGGCCGCACCTTGGCGACGACTTTGCCGCCGTAGCTGGCAGAGGGGGCGGCAGATTGTTTGGCGCTGCCGGTCGCATCTGCACTGCCACTAGCTCCCGCCATGCCGGCAATGCGCTTCATGTTGGCCTCGCGCTGGGCGGCCAGGTCTTTGGCTTCTGCCTGGGCTTTACGGGTTTCTTCCTTGCGGGTTGCATCCAGCTTGGCGGCTTCTTTTTCTGCCTTATCCGCCTTGTCTTGGGCGGCTTTTTTGTCTTTGGCGCGCTGGTCGTCGGCTTTTTTCTTTTCGGCGAGCTTTTTATCGGCTTCTTCTTCGGCCTTTTTGGCTTTTAAAGCGTCCTGCTTGTCTTTTTCCAGCTTGGTTTTTTCACGTTTGGCTTTGTCTAGCTTGTCTTGCTGGGCTTGTTCCAGCTTTTCAGCTTCGCGTTTTTTACGGGCACGCTCCAGGGCGATGTCGACGTCCTTGGTGGCGGGGGCGGGCGGTGGGGGCTGTACTTTGGCCACCGGTTGGGGCGGCGGGGGGGGAGGGGGCTCGGGCTGCACGGGCGGGGGCGGCGGGGG
>CANFZJ010000254.1 GCA_947451445.1 Comamonadaceae bacterium | reverse complement strand
ACGCCCCAGAACTTGGCGTCAATCGACAGCATCATTGCCACCACACCTGCCGCCACCAGCACGATGGCCGCTTTGACAAACACTGGCAGCTTGAACCTGAACACACCCAGCGCCGCGCCGCCCACCACGCAAGCAATCAGGGCGTACATCATTTCAGTGGTGATGGCCCGCAGCATGGAATAGAACGGCGTGAAGTACCAGACCGGAGCAATGTGCAGAGGCGTCTTCAGCGAATCGGCAGGGATGAAGTTGTTGTACTCCAGAAAATAGCCGCCGAACTCCGGTGCGAAGAAGATGATGGCAGTGAACACCATCAAGAACACGCTGACCGCAAAGATGTCATGCACCGAGTAGTAAGGGTGGAACGGAATGCCGTCCAGCGGGTGGCCTTGGGCATCTTTGGGCGCGTCCGGGCCTTTGATTTCCACGCCGTCAGGATTGTTGGAACCCACTTCGTGCAACGCAATGATGTGCGCCGCCACCAAGCCCAGCAACACCAGCGGCACGGCAATCACGTGGAAGCTGAAGAAGCGGTTCAAAGTGGCATCGCCCACCACGTAGTCACCCCGAATCAGCAAAGCCAGGTCAGGGCCGACAAACGGAATGGCGGAGAACAGATTCACGATCACCTGGGCACCCCAGTAGCTCATCTGGCCCCAAGGCAACAAATAGCCCATGAAAGCCTCGGCCATCAGGCACAAGAAAATCGCGCAGCCAAACACCCACACCAGCTCGCGTGGCTTGCGGTACGAACCGTACAGCAGGCCGCGGAACATGTGCAGATAGACCACCACAAAAAAGGCCGATGCCCCGGTGGAGTGCATGTAGCGGATCAACCAGCCCCAGGGCACATCGCGCATGATGTACTCGACCGAGGCAAACGCCAGGTTGGAGTCGGGCTTGTAATGCATCACCAGGAAGATACCGGTGACGATTTGCAGCACCAGCACCAGCAGCGACAGCGAGCCGAACACGTACCAGAAGTTGAAGTTCTTCGGTGCGTAGTACTCGGACATATGCTCTTTGTAGAGCTTGCTGGCCGGGAAGCGGTTGTCCACCCAGTTCAGCAGCTTTTCAGGAGCGCTGGCGTTGGGGGAGATTTCTTTGAATGTTGCCATACGTGCCTCAAGCCTTCTTGTCTTCACCGATCAGCAGCCGGGTATCCGAGAGATACATATGCGGCGGCACCGGGAGGTTGTCTGGGGCAGGTTTGTTCTTGAACACACGGCCGGCCATGTCAAACGTGGAGCCGTGGCAGGGGCACAGGAAGCCGCCCTCCCAGTCGTTCGGCAACGATGGCTGTGGACCTGGCGTGAATTTATCGGAGGGCGAGCAGCCCAAGTGCGTGCAGATGCCGACCACCACCAGAAACTCTGGTTTGATGGAACGGTTGCCATTTTTGGCGTATTCAGGTGTGAACTCGGACGGGTTGCGCAGCGATTGGGGATCGGCCAGCAGGCCGTCCAGCTTCGCCAACTCTGCCACCTGCTCGGGCGTGCGGCGCAAAATCCATACCGGCTTGCCGCGCCACTCCACGGTCATTTTTTCACCCGGCTTGAGTCCCGAGATATCGGCTTCTACCGCGGCCCCGGCGGCTTTGGCGCGCTCTGAGGGTTGGAACGTACTCACGAAAGGGATGGCGGTAGCTACGCCACCCACTGCACCGGCACAACCGGATGCAATCAACCACGTTCGTTTGCTGCTATCGACGGGAGTCTCACTCATGGGGGTCCTCAAATTCATACTCGTTTGGGGTCAACCTTAGATTCTAACTGAGCAAAATCGCCTATCCTTGTGCACCCGCAAGGTCTAACAACTTGTGTACAACTGGTTTTGCGGAGAATACACAGCACTTTTAACGAAAGAGGAAACACAAAATGGGCATGATGCAAGAGTTCAAAGAGTTTGCGATCAAGGGCAACGTCATCGACTTGGCAGTCGGTGTGATCATCGGTGGCGCGTTCGGCAAAATTGTCGACTCCATCGTGGCCGACCTGATCATGCCGGTAGTGGGCATGGTGTTTGGCAAGCTGGATTTTTCCAATCTCTTCGTCGTACTGGGTGCCATCCCCGCAGGCACGGGTGCCACCCTGGCTGAACTCAAAAAGGCAGGCGTTCCCGTGTTTGCCTATGGCAACTTCATCACCGTGGCGGTGAATTTTGCGATTTTGGCGTTCATCATCTTCCTGATGATCAAACAGGTGAACCGCCTGAAGAAGGCAGAGCCAGCCGCCCCCGAAGCCGCACCCGCCACACCCGAAGATGTGTTGCTGCTGCGCCAGATCCGTGACAGCCTGAAAAAGTAAGGCGCTGCGTCAAACGCTATCGTAGTTATAGCTACCAACGCCCTCCACTGTTGCGATGGAGGGCTTTTTTATGCCTGCACCAGCTGCCGCGCCATGCGGATGGCCGCGATCAGGCTGGACGCATCCGCCACGCCCGTGCCGGCAATGTCAAACGCCGTGCCGTGGTCCGGGCTGGTGCGCACCAGCGGCAAGCCCAGGGTGACGTTGACGCCCTGCTCCACACCCAGGTATTTCACCGGAATCAGGCCCTGGTCGTGGTACATGGCCACCACCACGTCGAACGCGCCCGGCTGGCCATTTTTGGCGCGGGCCCGCATGAACACGGTGTCGGGTGCCAACGGGCCGTGCACATCCAGCCCCTCGGCCCGCGCGGCCTGGATGGCGGGAAGGATGGTGTCGATTTCTTCCCGGCCAAACAAACCGCCCTCGCCCGCGTGCGGGTTCAGCCCGGCCACGGCGATGCGCGGTGCCCGGCCCAGGGCCGCACCGACCGACCGGTGGGTGATGCGCAGGGTCTGCAGCACATTGTCGAAAGTCACCGCGTCAATCGCCTGGCGCAGCGACAGGTGGATGCTGACCAGCACGGTGCGCAGCTCGTCATTGGCCAGCATCATGCGCACTGGCACTTCGGCGATGGACTTACCCAGATGCGCTGCCGCCTCGGCCTGCAGCAGCTCGGTATGGCCGGGGTACGGCAGGCCCGCCGCCGCCAGCGCCTCTTTGTGCAGCGGCGCGGTGACCAGGGCAGCAACATCGCCGCGCAGTGCCGCACGGGCCGCCCAGAGCACGCAGTCTGCCGCCACTTTACCCGCTAAATCGCTCACTAACGCATACGGTATATGCGGGAGTAGCTCTGTTATTTGTAGCACTGGAATACAGCGCGGCGGCACGCTCCACGCATCGGCAGGGTTGGCGATCAAGGCCACGGGCAGCGCAGGCTGGCCGGGGCCGCTGACCACTTGTGCGGCGCGGCGCACCGTGCCCACATCCCCCGCGACGAAGCAGCCATGGGTGGCATCCGGCGCGTCGCGGAAGGCTTTGGCGATGGTTTCGGGGCCGATACCGGCGGGGTCCCCGAGGGTGATGGCGATGGGTTTTACCGCGCCGCGCCGGGCGGCCCCAAGCAAGCGGGCCGCCCCCTCGGGGGGGAGCGCAGCACATGAAATGGCAAGCTGGGAGGTCATATTCAGGCGGGGTTGTCTATGTCGATGAAAATGTGTTCGAGCCCGAGCTGGGCGGCAACGTGGCCGGCCACCGCTGGCGCACCGTAGCGCTCACTGGCGTGGTGGCCGCAGGCGATGAAGGCCACGCCGCATTCGCGGGCGTAGTGGGCTTGGGGCTCGGAGATTTCGCCGGTGATGAATACGTCGGCCCCGGCGGCGATGGCGGCCTCGAAGTAGCCCTGCGCGCCGCCGGTACACCATGCTATTTTTTTAATAGCTGCCTGCGCAGGTCCCACCTGCGTCACAGGCCGATTTAGCTTAAATTCCAAATGCGCTGCCAAAGCGGCCAGATTGTCGAACTGGCCACCATCGGCACGCTGGCCCATGAAGCCCAGCGCGTTGTCGCCAAAGCACGCTGCACCAATCAAGCCCAGATGCTGGCCCAGCTGTGCGTTGTTGCCCAGCGTGGGGTGCGCGTCCAATGGCAGGTGGTAGGCGTAGAGGTTGATGTCGTGGCGCAGCAGCAGGGCCAGGCGCTGCTTCATCCAGCCGGTGACGCAGCCGCTCTGGCCGCGCCAAAACAGGCCGTGGTGCACCAAGATGGCATCGGCTTGCGCGGCCACCGCCGCCTCGATCAGCGCCAGGCTGGCGGTAACGCCGGAGACGATTTTGCGCACCTCGGCCCGTCCCTCGACCTGCAGGCCATTGGGGCCGTAGTCTTTGAAGCGGGCGGGTTGCAGCAGGTCGTCAAAGGCGGCGAGCAAAGTAGATCGGTCAGTCATGCGAGGAATTGTCGGCCAAGTTCACGCACAATCCCGGCATGAAACGTTTCTGGCTGCTCTTTTCCCAATCCGTCACCGTCTTGCTGGCGGCTTATTTTGTGGTGGCCACGCTCAAGCCCGAATGGCTGGGCAAGCGGCCTTTTAGCGGCTCTGCCATTGCGTTGTTTGAAGCGCCTGCCAGCGGCAGTGCCAACGTGCCTGCGCCCGGCAGCTTCAGCGCAGCGGCCAAAAAGGCGTCGCCTGCCGTGGTCAGCATCAACACCAGCAAGATGGCCGAGCGCGACCCGCGCAGTGACGACCCCTGGTTCAAGTTCTTTTACGGCGAACGCGGCGCGCAAGCGCAAATGGGCCTGGGCAGCGGCGTGATCGTCAGCGACAGCGGCTACATCCTGACCAACAACCACGTGGTCGAAGGCGCGGACGCCATCGAAGTCACCCTGAACGACAGCCGCCACGCCGTCGCCCAGGTGGTGGGCACCGACCCGGACACCGACCTGGCCATCCTCAAGATCACGCTGGACAAGCTGCCGGTGATGGTGCTGGGCAGCTCGGACGCGCTGCAGGTGGGCGACCAGGTGCTGGCCATTGGCAACCCGTTTGGCGTGGGCCAGACGGTGACCAGCGGCATCGTCAGCGCGCTGGGCCGCAACCAGCTGGGCATCAACACGTTCGAAAACTTCATCCAGACCGATGCGGCCATCAACCCCGGCAATTCGGGTGGCGCGCTGGT
>CANFZJ010000253.1 GCA_947451445.1 Comamonadaceae bacterium | reverse complement strand
TGCACAACGGCGCGCAACTGCTGTGTCTGCTGCGCGACGCAGCGGCGGTGCACGACTTTGCGCAGTGGCTCACCCAGCAGGGCTGTGGTGCGTCTACCGTGTGGGTGCTGGAAGCCCTGGGCGGCCCGCGTGAACGCATCCGCCATTGCACTGCCGACGCGCTGGACTTTGCCGACATCCAAAGCCCGGTGGCCGTGGCGGTGCAGGTCGCCGGGTCGCCGGGCTTGCCGCGCAGCCCCGGCCTGCCGGACGGCGGCTTTGCCCACGACGGCCAGATCACCAAGTCGCCCATCCGCGCACTCACCCTCGCCGCCCTGGCCCCGCGCCCCGGCGAGCACCTATGGGACCTGGGCGCAGGCTCGGGTTCGGTGTCGGTGGAATGGTGTCTGGCGGGCGGCACGGCCAGTGCGGTGGAGCAGCACAGTGCGCGGGTAGCCAACATCCGCGCCAACGCCGCAGCCTTCGGCCTAGACCACCGCCTGCAGGTGCAACACGGTAGTTCGCACGACCTGCTGGCGAGCCTGCCCACGCCCCAGGCGATCTTTGTGGGTGGCGGTTTTGATGCAAGCTTGTTTGCCCGCCTGCAGTCCGCAGCGCCCGCAGGCTGCCGCCTGGTGGTCAACGCGGTGACGCTGGAGACCGAGTCCGCCCTGCTGCAGCTGCATGCCCAGCACGGCGGCACGCTGCTGCGCATCGAGCTGGCGCAGGCCGCACCGCTGGGCCGCATGCGCGGCTGGCAGCCCAGCCGGGCGGTGGTGCAGTGGAGCACGGTGTTATGAACGTGGCAGTGATGCGCGTGGCAGGCCTGGGCTTTCGCGCCCAGTGCAGCGCGGCATCGCTGCGTGCGGCCTTGGATGCTGCGCTTCAAGCCCACAACAAGCCCCTCACCGCCCTGGCCACCGCCGCCGACAAGGCCGACCACCCCGCCCTGCGGCAACTCGCCGCAGAACTCCAGTTGCCCATCATCCCCATCCACCTGCCGCTGCTAGCCAGCCAAGCCGCCACGCCCAGCGCCCACGTGCCCGCCCGCTACGGCGCGCACAGCGTAGCCGAAGCGGCGGCACTGGCTGCTGCAGGCCCAGCTGCAGTGCTGCGGGTGGGCTGCTGCGTCAGCCCCGACCGCCTGGCTACTGCCGCCATTGCCTCTACTGAAAAGACCCCACCATGACTGTTCACTTCATTGGCGCCGGCCCTGGTGCCCCCGACCTACTAACCCTGCGTGGCCGCGACCTGATCGCCGCCAGCCCCGTCTGCCTGTATGCCGGTTCGCTGGTCCCCGAAGGCGTGCTGGCCCACTGCCCCCCCGGCGCCCACATCGTCAACACCGCACCCCTGTCGCTGGAGCAGATCTTGGCCGAGATCAGCACCGCGCACGCCGCCGGGCACGATGTGGCCCGCCTGCACTCCGGCGATTTGTCGGTGTGGTCCGCCATGGGCGAGCAGCTGCGCGGCCTGCGCGCTTTAGGCATCCCCTACACCGTCACGCCCGGCGTGCCATCGTTTGCCGCAGCGGCCGCCACGCTAGAGGCCGAGCTGACCTTGCCCGGCCTGAGCCAGTCGGTGGTGCTCACCCGCACCTCCGGCCGCGCATCGGCCATGCCTAGCACCGAGTCGCTGGCCAACTTTGCCGCCACCCAGGCCGTACTGGCGATTCACCTCTCTGTGCATGTGCTGCCGCGCGTGGTGGCCGAGCTAACGCCCCACTACGGCGCAGACTGCCCGGTAGCCGTGGTATGGCGCGCTAGCTGGCCCGACGAGCGCGTAGTGCGCGCCACGCTGGCCACCATTGAGGCTGCGGTGGGCGAAGGCATGGAACGCACCGCACTCATCCTGGTCGGCCACACCCTTGGCGCGGAAGATTTCGACCACAGCCGCCTCTACGCAGGCGACTACGACCGCCGCTACCGCCCACTGGGCACGGCACCCCGCTTTCCGGCAGGCACAGAGTGATTCACCTCTGTCTGGTCGGCATAGGCACCGGCAACCCCGACCACGTCACCCGCCAGGGCGTGAAAGCGCTCAACGCGGCGGATGTGATCCTGGTACCGCACAAAGGCGAAGGCAAAGCCGACCTGGCCGAGCTGCGCCTGCAACTGTGCCAAGAGCTGGTCACCAACCCCGCGACAAAAGTAGTGGGCTTTGACATGCCCGTGCGCGACGCCGACGACCCGGACTACGCCGCTGGCGTGCACCGCTGGCACGATGCGATTGCCGATGTGTGGCACAGCAAGATCCAGCAGCACCTGCCACAAGGCGGCACGCTGGCCCTGCTGGTGTGGGGCGACCCCTCGCTGTACGACAGCACCCTGCGCATTGCCGAGCGGCTGAAGCTGCGGCTGGCGGTGACCGTGTCCGTTATACCCGGCATCACCGCGCTGCAAGCGCTGACCGCCGCGCATGCGATTGCGCTGAACGACATCAATGCCCCGGTGACCATCACCACCGGCCGCCAGCTGCGCGACCACGGCTGGCCGGAGAGCACGGATACCGTGGCGGTGATGCTGGACGGGCACTGCGCGTTTCAGCACTTGGCGCCGGAGGGCATCACGATTTGGTGGGGGGCTTATCTGGGGATGCCGCAGCAGATTTGCATTACGGGGCCGCTAGCAGAAGTAAGCGAGCGGATTCAGACCGAGCGGCAGGCGACGCGGGCGGCACATGGGTGGGTGATGGATATTTACTTGATGCGGCGGAGTGGACCGGATTGATCCACGGCTAGGTCTGCAAAGCAGCGGAAGCGGTCTTCCGGTAATGCATTGGGAGCGATTGCAGTGCGCTGAGCTGCAGGCATTCAGCACGCCATCATTCGTACGAAGCAAGGGCGACGACACCGAACCACACGACGGCCTGTCCGAGCACCGCGGCGTTCCCGGAAATTCTGGTCTTCGACGTGCAGGCCTGACTGTCGCCGAGGGTCGCTCCCTTCGAGCTCGTCCTCACAGGCAATGCGGACGGCATCCCTGAGTTTTGCTTGCATGGATTGCTGCTGCGGTAGGGCTCAGACTGAAGGGCACGACGGTCGGACGCCTATGCTGCGGACCCAGCATCGCCTGATGCCCCAAAACGAAGCTGACGGCATTTGCAAACTTCGGTTACATTCTCGGCCGGACCGGTCGGCAGACCTTTTGCCGCGCCGATCGCGGTATGTGAAAAAAATGTGCGGGGGTATGCCTCCTGTGCTTCCTTACGTTACGTCTTCGTGGTACTTCGCTGCGTTGGCGTATGAGTGCTGGCCGGCCCACCTAATCAATGTCGAAGCTTCAACTTCTCAAATCAATTAGCAACCTCCACGGCGTTGCCAACCTGCTCGGTCTCAAACCTGCGCACCTTTCATACAACCTGTACAAGAAGTCCGACACCGAGAAATACACAAAGTTCGAGATACCGAAGCGCTACGGCGGCAAGAGGGTCATCTGTGCACCCATTGCAGATTTAAAGCACATTCAGGGGCTACTTGCTGCCCTGTTGATGGACTGCCTGAATGAGTTAAACGCAAGATACAACCGTCAGGCCGCTCATGGCTTCATCACGGACCGTTCGATACTTACCAATGCTCATCAGCATCGCAGGCGCTCTCATGTTTTGAACTTAGACCTGCAGGACTTCTTCGGCAGCATCAATTTTGGCCGAGTGAGAGGCTTCTTCATTGCGGACAAGGATTTCGCCCTACAGCCCGCAGTAGCCACCGTTGTAGCGCAGATTGCCTGCTTCGAGAACACGTTGCCGCAGGGAAGTCCCGCATCGCCAGTTATCTCGAATCTCATCGGCAACGTGTTGGATACGCACCTAATAAAGCTTGCACGCAAGAACGACTGCGTCTACACACGATACGCCGATGATCTGACTTTCAGTACTAATCTACCGAGCTTCCCTGAAGAACTTGCACTCTTAGAAGGAGGGGTTTGGACTACTGGCACAGCATTGTTAAAAATCATCAAGCAATCTGGCTTCGCTGTGAACGAAAGCAAGTTGCGAATGCAATTTGAGGACAGCCAACAAAACGTGACCGGTCTTGTTGTGAACTACAAAGCCAACACTACCGCAAGCTATAGGTCATCGCTAAGAGCGATGGCAAAAACCCTTTTCAAAACCGGATCGTTCACACACGACTCTTTTATCAAGGACTCAGCGGGAACCGTGTCAAAGCAGACCGAGCTTGGCACTATCGCTCAGTTACAGGGTATGTTCGGACATGTAAAGCATGTTGACGAGTTCAACTTGCACGTGCGCAAGCAGGAAATACCGCATGGCCGCGCAAAGCTGTACAAGCGATTCTTCCTCTTCAGTCAGTTTTTTTGCTCGCCATTGCCCGTTATCCTTTGCGAGGGCAAGACTGACAACATCTACCTTTTGCATGCCATCAGATCACGTGCGGGTCACTTTCCGCCGCTTGCTACAACAAGTGCTACAGGGCAGATAACGCTACTTATTCGCATTTTTAAGTATGTGGAAAGGAAGGCCGGAAAAACAATCGGGATGAGCGGCGGTGATGGCGAAGTTAGTAAGTTTATCGGCACGTATCTCACAGAGGTGTTCAGGCATTTCAAAGCACCCGGTGTCTCACAGCACCCCGTCATTCTGGTTGTGGATCACGACAGCGGGGGCAAAGGCCCCTACGAAACCGCCTCGAAAAAGGTGGGCAAGCCCTTGGACATACTGAAGCCTTTCGAGCACGTTGCTGCCAATCTTTATCTGGTGCCCACACCTCTGCCCCTGGGTGCAACCTCGTCGTGCATAGAGGATTGCTTTCAGCCTGCCACGTTAGCCAAGACGCTTGGCGGAAAAACTTTCAACTACAAAGCTAAGAATTTAAGTCCTACAGAGTACGGCAAAGCCTATTTCGCTGAACACGTGGTCCAAGCTGAAGCTGACACGATTGACTTCAGCGGATTCGACCCACTTCTTGACGGAATCAAGAGCGCAATCGCGCACTACGCCACATTGCCTAATGTAGTTGGCAACAAACGCTACTGCGCGGTTACG
>CANFZJ010000252.1 GCA_947451445.1 Comamonadaceae bacterium | reverse complement strand
TCCAGCGTGGCGTTCGCGCTGAAATAGTCGCGCGCCAGGTCGGCAAAGCCGAAATCGTCTTCGGGGGCGAATTCCCAGGCCATTTCCAGCTCGATGGTCTGGCTGAGTGCCTGGGCGTTCTGCAGCAGCACGGCGGGGGCGGGTTTTTCAAACTTCAGCAGCAAGTTGGCGGCCTTGACCTTGACCCGCTTGCCGCTGTCCAGCTCTACCTGGGCGGACGACTCCGCCTCAGACAGGATACGACCGGCCATGAATTTTCCGGCTTCTTCAAATAATGCAAACATGGGCTGAATTCTCCCATGCCTGGAATGTGCCTTGTCCCCAGGCTACAGGCTGCGCGTTTTCGCCATTGCGCTATGGGCTCGAGGGGCGGGCAGCAAATCGAGAAATGCAAATATGCCGTCGATATGCGCGTCAAAGTCACTCAGCGCGTGGTCGCTACCCTGGATGACCACCGGCTGGGCGCTGGCGTAGCGGGCAGCCATCTCGCGCCAGTCCAGCACCTCATCGCCGGTCGCTACCAGCACCCGGCAGCGCTCGGGTGCTGGTTGGTTGTGCAGCGTCAGCGCCTGCAGCTCGGTGATGAAGGCCGGTGCAAAGAAAAACCGCTCCTCGGGGTTTTGCCAGCTGGTTTGTTCGCCGATGTACTTGGTCAGGTCCCGCGCCGGGTCCACCGCCGGATTCAGCAGCACGGCCTTG
Organism: Comamonadaceae bacterium; assembly: GCA_947451445.1. Classification (GTDB taxonomy): domain Bacteria; phylum Pseudomonadota; class Gammaproteobacteria; order Burkholderiales; family Burkholderiaceae_C; genus Rhodoferax_B. The sequence goes on along the minus strand of CANFZJ010000252.1, from coordinate 4,291 downwards.
CAGCCGGTTTGCGCGGCCACCCAGGTGGCATAAAACCCGCCCAGCGACGAGCCCACCACGGCCATCGTCGCGTTGGGCCAGTTTTGGATACCTTCTTGCACCATGGCCATGGCGGCCTGGGGCGAGGGGGGGAGCTGTGGGCACCACCAAGTGACATCGGGGTGTTGGGCCTGCACTCTGGCGGCGACCTGCCGGGCTTTGGCCGATTGTGGCGAGGAGCGAAAGCCGTGGAGGTAGAGCAGATGGGTGGCAGGCATCTGCGGATGCTAGCAAAACAGGAGGGCGAGGCCGCGTCTGGCGGGCCTTGCGTCAGCCTGCGGGGCTTGCCGACTTGTCTTGGTATTGTGGGTTTTACCCGCTACGATCTAGGCCTTTGGGGCGGATGCCCATGACAGATTTAACAGCGAAGCCCCATGTCAGACCGATCTCCTAGCGAAATTGCACGTGAAGCGTTCAAACAGCTCAGCATCAAACGGCTGGCTCCCACGCCAGAGAACTACCAGGCGCTGTACCACGAGGTAGCAGGCACCTTGGCCCCAGCCCATTTCCCGTTCGACAAGTTGCGGCAAATTGCCACTGCACTGCCTGCCAAAAATCCAGGCCAGCAGAAACAATGCGGCCTGCTGGAGTCCGCCATTTCCCAACGCAGCTGGGTGGGGGTGCAAAACGCGCTGGTGGGTTATGCGGGATTTGGCATGGTCGGTTCTAGCGCAGCATCGGACAGCGGCTTTGGCGTCCTGGGCAGTTCTGCGAGCCAGGGCAACCCGGCGTTGACGCCGGAGTTCATGGAGCAGATCGCACGCCTGATCGAGCACACCTTGCCCGCGTTGGGCACGGACGACCCCCGCTTTCTGGAGCAAGCACACGAGCTGCTGGCCTACCTGCGCAGCGTGGACAGCGAGTTGCCGCGTGCCAAAACGATGTTGGCCAACTTCACCCACCGGTTGTCGTTTACCTCCGAAGACCAGGCCGAAATCAAAACCACGCTGCTGCAGCTGCTGCACCTGGTGTTCACCAATATTGCGGACCTGTGCATTGACGACCAATGGCTGAAGGGCCAGATAGACGCGCTGATGCTGGCGTCCACGCCCCCTTTGAGCCTGCGGCGGCTGGACGATGTGCAGCGGCGGCTGGTGGACGTGATTGCCAAGCAGGCCGACGCCAAAAGCCGTGCTTTTGAAGCCCAGATGCAGATGCGCCAGCTGCTGGCGGCATTTGTGGACCGTCTGTCCTTGATGGGTGAGTCCAGCGGCATCTACCAGACCAAGATTGAAGAGTGCGCGCGCCAGATCGAACAGGCCACCTCCATCGAAGAGCTGGGCCCGGTGCTGCAAAACGCCTTGTCGGCCACCCGCAGCATGGCGCACGACAACCAGCTGTCCCGCGACCAGCTGCAGGCCATGCGCGAAAAAACAACCCAGGCAGAAGCCGAAATCAGTAAATTGCATCTGGAGCTGGACCGCGTCAGCGCCCAGGCCCGGCACGACCCGCTGACCGGTGCGCTGAACCGCCGAGGCTTGGACGAGGCCATTCAGCGCGAAATCTCCAACGCCGAGCGCAAAGGAACGCCTTTGTGCCTGGCGCTGCTGGACATTGACAATTTCAAAAAGCTCAATGACGACATGGGCCATGCAGGTGGCGATGCGGCGTTGACCCATCTGGCCCATGTCACCCGCGAATCTCTGCGGCCCCAGGACACCCTGGCCCGCTTTGGTGGTGAAGAGTTCGTCATCGTCCTGCCCGACACTCTGCTGGAGGCCGGCGTCAATGCGCTGACCCGGCTGCAGCGTGAACTCACCAAGAATTTCTTTTTGCGTGAGAACCACAAGGTACTCATCACCTTCAGCGCCGGGGTGGCACAGCTGGCCTCGCAAGAATCCGGCATGGACTGCGTCAAGCGCGCTGACCAGGCGATGTATTTGGCTAAACGCACGGGCAAGAACCGCGTGCTGGCGGGCTGATGTGGCCAGCCCCGATAATCGGGGCCATGTCTGTCGTATTTGAAAAACCGCCGCTCTGGCAGCGGATCACCCCCCTGTTTCGCGGCTTTGACGGGCCCCTGGCGTTTGCCGTCTTTCTGCTGGTCTGCGCGGGGCTGCTGACCATGTATTCGTCTGGTTACGACCACGGCACCCGCTTTGTGGACCATGGCCGCAACATGCTGCTGGCCGGTTTCATTCTGTTTGTGGTGGCCCAAATCCCGCCGCAGCGGCTGATGGCGTTTGCCGTGCCGCTGTACACCGTGGGGGTGGCGCTGCTGGTGGCGGTCGCGGTTTTTGGCGTCACCAAAAAAGGTGCGCGGCGCTGGTTGAACTTGGGCATCACCATTCAGCCCAGTGAAATTCTCAAGATCGCCATGCCGTTGATGCTGTCCTGGTGGTTTCAGCGGCGCGAAGGGCACTTGCGGCCACTCGACTTTCTGGTGGCCGGGGTGCTGCTGGCCGTGCCGGTGGGTTTGATTGCCAAGCAACCCGACCTGGGGACCGCGATTTTGGTGCTGACCACCGGCATGTCCGTGCTGTTTTTTGCAGGGTTGAACTGGAAATTGATTGCGCCCCCCGTTTTGATCGGACTGGTGGCGGTGGGGCTGGTGGTGTGGAATGAGCCCGCGCTGTGCGCTGACGGCGTGCGCTGGGTGGTCCTGCATGATTACCAGCAGCAGCGTATCTGCACCTTGCTGGACCCTACCCGTGACCCGCTGGGCAAGGGCTTTCACATCATCCAGGGCATGATCGCCATCGGCTCGGGCGGGGTGCTGGGCAAGGGCTTTATGCAGGGCACGCAAACTCATCTGGAATTCATCCCCGAGCGCACCACCGACTTCATTTTTGCGGCGTTTTCCGAGGAGTTTGGCTTGATCGGCAATTTGCTGCTGATCGTGTCGTTTCTGTTCCTGGTGCTGCGCGGGCTGTTTATCGCGATGGACGCGCCCACCCTGTTTTCGCGTCTGCTGGCGGGTAGTGTCACGCTGATCTTCTTCACTTACGCCTTCGTCAACATGGGTATGGTCAGCGGCATCTTGCCCGTGGTGGGCGTGCCGCTGCCGTTCATCAGTTATGGCGGTACGGCCATGGTGACTCTGGGGCTGGGTTTGGGAATTTTGATGTCGATTGCCAAGGCGCGCAGATTGGTCCAATCCTGAGGCCTTGCGGGACAGGCCAAGAGCTACACGCAGTGGGCTTTGCTCCGTCCTCAACCCATCAGAGTGGTGCGGCCTAAAATGGTCCGATGACCTCTCGTGAACCTACCCTCGAACGCCTCGCCATTGCCCAATCGCTCCTGCTGGAGCCCTTTGGCCTGACGCCTGCCCACCTCAGCCGCGCGCTGGCCGAAATCACCACCCACAAGGTAGACGACGCCGACTTGTACTTCCAGTACACCCGCAGCGAGGGCTGGAGCCTGGAGGAGGGCATCGTCAAAACCGGTTCCTTCAGCATCGACCAGGGCGTGGGCGTGCGCGCCGTCAGCGGCGAGAAAACCGCCTTTGCCTACTCCGACGACATCTCCGAGGCCTCGCTGCTCGACGCCGCCCGCACTGTGCGGTCCATTTCGGCTGCAGCGCAGACAAGACGTGCGAAGGTAGCTACACAAAAAATAGCAAAAGGGCGCAGCCTGTACCCTGGCGTGGACCCGATTGCCTCGCTGGGCAGTACGGCCAAGGTCAAACTGCTGGAGCGGGTGGAAAAGCTGGCCCGCGCCAAAGACCCGCGCGTGGCCCAGGTCATGGCCAGCCTGGCTGCCGAGTACGACGTGGTGATGGTGGCCCGCGCCGACGGCACCCTGGCCGCCGACGTGCGCCCACTGGTGCGCCTGAGCGTCACCGTGATCGCCGAGGCCACGGTCAAAGGCACCGTACGCCGCGAAGTCGGCTCGGGCGGCGGCGGTGGCCGCTTTGGCCTGGCGTACTTTGACGATGCCATACTGAACGAATATGTCGATGCCGCCGTCCATGCCGCGCTGACCAACCTGGAGTCGCGTCCTGCTCCTGCTGGCGTGATGACGGTGGTCTTGGGCTCTGGCTGGCCCGGTATTTTGCTGCACGAGGCTATCGGCCACGGCCTGGAGGGCGACTTCAACCGCAAGGGCTCCAGCGCCTTCAGCGGCCGCATCGGCCAGCGCGTGGCCGCCAAGGGCGTCACCGTGCTGGACGACGGCACCATCAAAGACCGCCGGGGCTCGCTCAATGTGGACGACGAAGGCTGTGCCAGCCAGCGCAATGTGCTCATCGAAGACGGCATTTTGAAGGGTTACGTCCAGGACTCGATGAACGCCCGGCTGATGGGCGTCAAGC
>CANFZJ010000251.1 GCA_947451445.1 Comamonadaceae bacterium | reverse complement strand
GTGTCGGCGCAGATGCGCCAGTAGACGGGCAGTAGCGCGGATTCAGGGCCTTCCAGGCACTGGATAAAGCTGCCGTCGTAGTACAGCAGCACCCCGGTCAGCCCGTACTGGCGGTTGTGTTGCCGGGCGTGGACCAGCAGGGCTTCCAGCTCGGGCGTGGACATGGGCTGCGTGGCTGCGCTGACGTAGACCACGGTGATCAAGGCATCGTTCATAGGGTTCCCCGGTTGCCGTGGCGCCGATGGTAATACCTGGTGAAATATGCTTTTGCCATGGCCCTACCCAGGGCTTTGCTTTTACGATTGGCCGCTATGCCCTCTACCCGCGACTTTGCCGATTACTGCTGTGAACTGCTGGCCAGCCTGGGGCCGTGCACGGCCAAGCGCATGTTTGGCGGCTGGGGTATCAGTGTGGACGGGCTGACGGTGGCCCTGATCGCCGACCTGGGCGGGGGCGAACAACTGTGGCTCAAGGCCAGCCCCGACACGCAGGGCGACTGGGAGGCCCAGGGCTGCGCGCGGTTTACCTACGACTCGACCAAGAACGGTGCCACCGTGCAGCGCAGCCTGTGCTACTACAGCGCGCCAGACGAAGCAATGGAGGCCGCGCACGCCATGGCCCCGTGGGCGCGGCGCTCGCTGGACTGTGCGTTAAAAGCACGATCTACGCAGACTAAGCCTGCGCGGGTAGCTACTAAAAAAGTAGCAAATAAGAAAAAGAATTAACGGACGGTTGTTGCGTCCCCGTTTTTCGGCCAGGGAACCCGTGGCACCGGCTTTGCCGGGCCACTGGGTTCGCCCCCTGCAAGGGGGTTGGCGCAAACACGCAGTGTGGAGCCTGGGGGTGTTTTAAAGAAGGCCGGCCTTCAGCATCAACTCGGTGGTTTTCAGCGTGTTCAGCTTAGACATATCCACCTTGGGCGCTTGCAGCTCGGCCAGGGGTACCAGGTTTTTGTTTGACGCGGCGTTCACGCCCACGGCGTATTCAAACGAACGGCCGCTGCGCAGCACCTCTTGCCCGCCCTTGCCGGTAATCCATTTGACGAGGGCTTGCGCCTCGGCCGGGTGCTTGCTGCTGGCCAGCACACCGCCGCCGGACACGCTGACGAACGCGCCGGGGTCCTGGTTGCGGAAGTAGTGCACGCCCAGCTTTTCGGTGTTCTCGCCGTTCTTCAGCATGTCGCCAAAGTAGTAGTAGTGGTAGATCAGCGCGGCATCCACCGTGCCGTCGTTGGTCGCCTTCATGGCCACGCTGTTGCCACGGAAGGGCACCACGTTGTCTTTCAGGCCCTTGAGAAAGGCGGCGGTGGCGGCTTCGCCTTTGAGCTGCAGCAGGCCGCTGACGATGGCCTGAAAGTCCGCGCCTGCCGGGGCCGCACCGTAGCGGCCCTTCCAGGCCGGGTCGGCCAGGTCCAGCATCGACTTGGGCAGGCTGTCGCGGGTGAACTTGGTTTTGCGGTACACAAACACCGTGCTGCGCGCGGCAATGCCGACCCATTTGCCGTGGTCGGGGCGGTAGTCTGGCTGCACCTGGGCCAGGGTGGCTGCGTCCAGCGGGGCCAGCAGCCCGGCGTTGTAGACCAGGGCCATACCGGGCGAGTTTTCGGTCAAAAACACGTCCGCCGGGGAGGCCGCGCCTTCTTGCACGATCTGGTTGGCCAGGTCGGCGTCGCCGCCGTTGCGCACCTTGACCTTGATACCGGTGTCACGGGTGAAGCCGTCCACCCAGGCCTGCGTCAGCGATTCATGCTGCGCGTTGTACAGCACGATGGTGTTGTCCTGGGCCTGCGCAGCCAGGGCGGCAGCACCCATGCCGAACGCCAAAACGAGGGAACGCAACAGGGAACGCAGGGGGGTAGAGGGGCGCAAAGGCATGGGTGTATTTAAATGAGAATGGTTGTTATTTGTATTATAGGGTGGCTTACCGCGCCGCCGCCCGCACCCCGGCCCCGCGCACCTCCAGCCGAATCTCATCCAGCACGCGGCCAGCCGCGTTGCGGATCTGCACCACATGCCGACCCGGCCAGGGTAGCCACTGGGTGGCGTTGCCCTGGGCCAGGGGTTTGCCGTCCAGCCACCAGCGCAGGCCGCTGCCATCGGCGCTGAAGTTCAGCCGCTGGTGGCTGGGTGGAATGTCCGGGTCCAGCGCGACGATGGTGCCGTTGGCAGGGTTGGTAATTTTTACGTTATTTAGGCCTCCAGCGCCCGTGTTACCTGCGGTGGAGGCTATGGATTGCATAGCAAACTGGTTTTGCTCCGTGCCTGCGATGAACCACTCGGAGCGCGCGGCCTCGGTGCCGCCAAACTGCACCGCCTGCTGCACCACGCCCGGCGGCGCGGCGGGGGCGCGGCTGGGTTGGCGGGCGTGCAAAAAGCGCATCACCGCCGCCCACACCGGGGCCGCGCCGGTGGTGCCGCTGACGTCCCACATCGGCGCGCCGCTGGCGTTGCCGACCCACACGCCCACGGTGTAGGCCTGCGAATAACCCACCGCCCAGTTGTCGCGCATGTCCTTGCTGGTGCCGGTTTTTACCGCCGTCCAAAAGCGCGTGCCCAGAATGCTGTCGGGCCCGAAGGTGCGGGCGCGGGCCAGCGGGTCGGCCAGCATGTCGCCCACGATGAAGGCGGCGCGCGGGTCCAGCGCGGGCTGGAACGGCGGCTTGGCGTGGGGGGTGAAACTGGTGGGGCTAAACCGCCCGCCGTTGGCCAGCGCCCGGTAGGCATTGGTCAAATGCAGCAGCGATACCTCGGCGCTGCCCAGCGCCAGGCTGTAGCCGTAGTAGCCGCCCGACTCTTTTAACGGCAGGCCCAGGCCGCGCAGCTGCTGGTGGAAGGCGTCTGGCGACACCATCACCAGCGTGCGCACGGCGGGCACGTTGAGCGACGCGCCCAGCGCCGTGCGGGCCGACACCCAGCCTTTGAACTGGTGGTCGTAGTTTTGCGGAATGTACAAACCGCCTGCGGTGGGGATGTGGGTGGGCGCGTCTTCCAGCAGGCTGGCGGCGGTGATGCGGCGCTCGGCGATGGCTTCGGCGTACAAAAACGGCTTCAGGGTGGAGCCCGGCTGGCGCAGCGCCGTCACCCCGTCTACCTGCGCCGCCGCGCTCAAGTCCCCGCTGGAGCCGACCCAGGCCAGCACCTCGCCACTGGTGTTGTCCAGCACCAGCACGGCCCCGTCTTCCACATGGCGACCCTGCAGCTCGCGCAGTTGCTGTTGCAGCGTCTGCACGGCAAAGCGCTGCAGCGGGGCGCGCAGGCTGGTGGTGATGGTGGTGACGTTGGTGGCCGTGCCCTTGGCCAGCAGCCGCGCCACATGCGGCGCGATGCCCGCGCTGGGGTCAAAGTCGCGCCGCTGCAGCGCGGCGGTGGTCAACAGGTCCAGCCCGTCGCAGTCGGCCTGCGCGTCCATCGTTTTCAGCACCCCGCAGGCCCGCTGCACCACTTGCGCCTGCTTCGCGTTGGGCGCGCGCACCAGGGCCGCGGCCAGCGCCGCCTCGCGCAGGTCCAGCCCGTGCGCGGCTTTGCCAAACAGGGTCTGGCTCAGTGCGTCAATGCCCACCAGCTCGCCCCGGAACGGCACCAGGTTCAGGTAGGCCTCCAGAATCTGGTCCTTGCGCCAGCTGCGCTCCAGGCTCTGGGCCGACATGGTTTGGCCGATCTTCTGCACCACGCTGCGCCCGCTGCCGCTGGCCTTTAAATCATCGTCCAGCAGCCCCGCCAGCTGCATGGTGATGGTGGACGCGCCGCGTGTCTTGTTATTCCACAGGTTGGCCCAGGCTGCGGCGGATGCGGCCTGCCAGTCCACCCCGCTGTGCGCGTAAAACCGCTTGTCTTCGCTGAGGACCAGGGCCGTGCGCAGGGCAGGGGACACGTCCGCCAACGCCACCCACTGGCCGCGCCGTACCGTGGCGTCGGTACGCAAACGGTGCAGCAGTTCGCCGTGGCGGTCTAGCAGCTGGGTGTCCGAGGGGTGGAAGTTGGTTTTTACGGTGTCGAAAGTGGCTGCAGCGCAGGCAGAACCTGCGCAGGTAGCTATTAAAAACGTAGTAATCAATAAGCGGATGGAGGGATTAACCATGCGGGCTCGTCTCAACGGCTGGATTCCCGCCTGCGCGGGAATGAGGGCGTTTCTTCACTTCACCCCCTCCACCCGCACCCGCGCATTCGGCCACTCGCCAAACATCTCCGGCGCGTACATCGCCTCGACGCGGCTCGGCGGCAGGGCGAAGTCGCCCACGTTGTTCAGGCGGATGGTGTATTCCATCTTGACCACGCCCTTGGGCAGGTACTGGTAGGTGCTGCGGAAGGACTCGAAGCTGCGTTCCTCGAATGCCGCCCAGCCCGCACCGCTGGTTTTTTCACCCTGGGTCGCAATTTCAGAGTCGCGGCCCAGGCCGCTGCCGAGGATGGTGGCGCCGCCGGGTACCGGGTCGGTGATGGCAACCCAGCTCATATCGGCCGATGCATTCACTTCCAGGCTGATGCGCAGCACGTCGCCCCTGGTGTACTGGCCTTTGACAGCTTGCTCCACCGGGGTGATGGTTTTCTTGATCTGGTAGCCCGCGCTGAAGGGGGCTTTGAGTTGGATGGCTGCGACCGATTGGAGCGTGAGCCAGGGCTTGCCAGTGCCTTGCTGGGTGACGGTCAAGGTGTCTTTGCCTTTGCTCCAGGGCAGCCATACGGTACGCGGTGCCTTGCTCCAGTCCACGCTGGCCGTGGCCGCACCCAGCGCGGCACGGGTAGCGCCGGTGACGGGGGTGGACTCCAACTTGGCGCTGAACTTCTCCAGTGCCAGGCCGCCCCACAGGTTGGCGGTGGTGGTGTGCCAGGCGCCGTTTTGTTGGCGGGAGATGAAGCCGTTGGCCAGGCGGCCCAGGTCGGGTTTCCAGTCCGGGTCGTTCAGCGCGGCGAGGATCAGGCGGGCGGTGTTGGTGTCGCCGTGTTGCATCAGCCACCACCAGTAGTCGTCTTGCTCGGTGCTGAAGACCATCTTGGTGCCCTGGAAGCTCAGGCGGGCACGCAGGATTTGCTGGGCCTC
>CANFZJ010000250.1 GCA_947451445.1 Comamonadaceae bacterium | reverse complement strand
GGAGTACGGCAGCTATCTGAGCGAATGGAAGAAACGCTTGGTGTTGAAGATGTGGACCGGCTGGTCCACCTTTCCGATGGTGTTTGTCAACGGCGTGCTGGTCGGCGGCTATACCGACCTGCAGGCATTGATCCAAACCCAGGAGCTGAGCGCTCCCGAATGAGCGGATAGAGAGCCGGGCCGATCAGTGGTGCTGGCCTTCGGGGCCGTGGCCACGCTGGCCGTGCTGCATCGCGTTGGCGTCAAACACCTTTTGCTGCTCGGGCGTCAGCGTGGCGTAGAAGGCCTTGGTGGCGTCAGCGCGTTTGTCCATGGCGGCATCGCGTTCGGCGCGCAGGGCGCGCATTTTGTCGATGCGCTCGGGCGTGGTCAGCTTTTCAAACGCGGCACGGTCCGGGCGGGGGCCGGCGGGTGGCTGCATGCTGGCGGTAAACGTGGTCCAGCCCGCTTCCTGTGCCGCGGTCAGCTTGAGCTTGGCCTTCAGTTCTGCCTGGCGTTTGGCCATGTGCTCTTGCATCTGGGCCGCGCCGTGGTGGTCCATGGGCGGGGCAGGGGGGGCCGATTGGGCCATGGCTGCATGGCCCATGCTGGCCAGCAGACCGGCCAAAACCAGGCCTTTAACGGATGTGCGAACAGATTTCATACCAATCTCCTTGGGTTTTCACAATGTGTCTGCCGCCAGGATGGCTGCAGGCTGGAACCCAGTGTCGTGGGCGCTTGTTTCCAACGCATAACCTCTGCATAAGCATTTGTAAAGTTGGCGAGCGGTGACAATCGCGGGTCAGATATTTAACGCAGAAAGATTTCCCGTGTTCAAAAACGTGATGGTGTACCGCATTGCCCCCGGTTGGGCCCCTGACCTGGCGCAGATCGAAGCTGCGTTGGACAAAGAACGCTTTGTGGAATGTGGCGCAAGCCAGGAAATGGCCATGGGCTGGACCGAGCCGCGCAACGTGGCCAACGGCCCGCTGCTCGAATCGGTGGGCGGCCAGCTGATCCTGAAGCTGATGTTCGAGAGCAAATCGGTCCCCGCATCGGTCATCAAACGCAAGTCCGAAGACCGGCTGGCGCAGATCGAGGCCACCACCGGCCGCAAGCCCGGCAAAAAAGAAACCAAAGAAATCCGCGAAGACGTGAAGTTGTCGCTGCTGCCCATGGCCTTCACCAAGCGCGGTGCAGTGCTGGTCTGGATCGACCCGGCGGCAGGGGTGCTGGTGGTCGACGCTGGCAGCCAGGGCCGCGCCGACGAGGTGGTGACGGCGCTGGTCAAGGCGATTGACGGCTTTGGCGTGCTGCAGATCAACACCGCCATCTCGCCCATGGCCGCCATGTCCGAATGGCTGACCACGCAGGAGCCGCCTGCGGGCTTCACCATCGACCGCGAATGCGAACTGAAGGCGGCCGACGAGTCCAAGTCGGTCGTCAAATACGCCCGCCACGCGCTGGACATCGACGAGGTGCGCCAGCACATCGCCGACGGCAAGCTGCCCACCAAGCTGGCCATGACCTGGGACGACCGCGTGTCTTTCATGCTGACCGAAGGCTTGCAGATCAAAAAAGTGACCTTCCTGGACGGCGTGTTTGATGGCACGTCGCAAGAAAAAGAAGACGGCTTTGACGCCGATGCCGCCATCTCCACCGGCGAAATGCGCCAGATGATCCCCGACCTGCTGCTGGCCCTGGGCGGCGAGATGGCGCTGGGTGCCGCAGGCACCACGCCGGATGCCACCGCACCGTTGCAAGCGGTGAACCTGGCCGAATCGCCGTTTTAAGCAAAATCAGGTGCTGGCGCATATAGAACGTGCGCCAGCAGCTATTAATTCAATAGCAACCTGTTTCAGCGCTTGGGCTTGTCGTTTTCAAAAATGCCTTCCCAACGCTCGCCGCTGGCCCAGATAAAAACGCCTTGCCCGCTTTTCAGGCCGGCCTGCCACTGGCCGGTGTATTCGTCGCCATTGGGCCAGGTAAAGCTGCCCTGGCCTTCGCTTTTGCCGTGGACAAACTGGCCCTGGTACTGCGCGCCGCCGACAAACACCATGTGGCCTTCGCCGTGGGGTTGGCCGTTGCCCCACTGGCCTTCAAAGACCTGGCCGTTTTTCCAGGTATAGGCACCGCTCCCACCCGGCATGCCCGCCCGGAATAGGCCGCGAAAGCTGTCGCCCGAGGCGTAGCGCATGCTGCCCTGGCCTTCCGGGCTGCCTGCGCGGACCTGGCCGTCGTACACGTCTCCGTTGGCAAAGCGCAGATTGGCCTGGCCATCCGCCTGGTCGTGCACCCAGTCGCCCAAATAACTTTGGCCGCTGGGCCAGGTGAAGCGGCCTTTGCCGTGGCGCTTGCCTTTGACCAGGCTGCCCTCGTAGCGGTCGCCGTTGGGCCATTGCAGTGTGCCGGTGCCGGACAGGGTGACGCCAGCGGGGCCCATGTCGGTTTCGCTGTCGCGCACAAACTGGCCGCTGAAGCGGGTGCCGTTGACCTCAAACTCGGCTGCCAGGGTGGGCGGCACACTGGGCGCTGGCTGTGGCAGCGCTGCCACAGTGCTGGGCACCGCCGGGTTGGTGCCGACCAAGGCCGTTTTGGCCGGCGCGGGTGCGGGTGGCTTGGCGGCGGTGGACGGTGCGGCCTGTTGGGCCACTGCCGGGCCGCTGCGGGTCGCCACCCAGGGCGTGCCGCGTTCGCGGGCCAGGGCCTGGATGTTGTTGCGCACGGTGTCCAGCACGCTGCCTTTGCACTGGCCCAGGGTGTCGCGCCACAGGGTTTCGGCGACCAGCGAGGCTTCGTGCTTTTCTTCGCGGGCCATGCCTGCTGCGTTGCTGCGCAGCTTTTGGGTTTGTTCACGGGCTTTTTCAAACGGCGGGGCGCAGAACTCGGCGTTGTGGCCATCGGTTTCCGACTGGTCACGGCGGCGCACGGCCTGTTCTTGCTGGCTGCCGGAGCATTGTTCGGCGGCCAGGTCCCACATGTTTTCAGCCTTGCGGAACATGACGGCGGCTTCGCCAAAGCGGCGCTCGGTCAGGGTTTGGCGGGCCAGGTCTTGCAGGGTGCTGGCGTCTTTTTGGGTGGTTTCGCACAGTGGCCCGGCGTTTTGCTGTTCTTGCAGATGGGCCAGGGTTTTCTGGGTGTCGCCCAGGTTGCGCTGGGCCCGCGCCTGGGTCCGGCCCTCGCAGGCCGCGACCGCTTGGGTCCAGAGTGCGGCGGCCTCGGTGGCCAGCAGCAGCTGCTCGGTCAGGTCCCGTTTTTGCGACTGGGCGGCGGCGGTTTTCAGATCTACCGCCATGGCTTTGTCGCTCAGTGGGCGGCACAGGTTGGGTACCCCGGTCTCAACGGGTACTGCCGCCTCGCTGGCGGGGGCGGCGGGCGGCTCGGGCGGGGTTTGGCTCCATGCGGCTACCGGCATGCAGAACAAGGCAGCGGTCTGCCAAAAGCAAAAAGCGATAGGGTGGTTCATGGGGCAGTAGAGGCAAGGGGCATGTTCAGCATGCCGTCCACCAGGCCCTTGGCGAAGGGTTGGTTGCTGGCGACAAAGTCATTCGGGTCGTCGTAACTGAAACCGTGGGGGTCGGAGGCCACGGGCATGCTGGCCAGCACCGATTGCAGCTCACTGGGTTTGAAGCCGCCCAGCAGGGCGCGCACGTCGTCGCTGCGGCCTTGTGTGTCGGCCAGCTTGCTCAGGGAGGCCATGCGTTCCGGGTCGAACACCAGGGAGTTGGCGGTCAGGTTGCGTTCAATCAGCTTTTGGTGCAACGCAAACCCGGCCAGGGGGTTGGCGTTGAGCCGTGCCATGCGCTGGTAGGCCCAGGTGTCGGCCCGGTCGAACACGGTGGCAGCCACCCAGGCAACACCGATGAGCGAGCCCCGGTTCATGGCGGCTTGCTGCATGGCCCCCATGGCTTGTTGCTGGGTGAGCCGTTGGACGGTGCTGCTGAGTTCGTCGCGCATGCGGGCGACGGCCAGCGCCTTGGCTTGTTCCAGCAGCTGGGTTTTGAGCACCTCAGAGGCGATGTTGGCGGCTGCGGCTTGTGCGGTTTTCAGGGCCGCGTCCACCGCCAGCGCAGCCCCTTTGACGCCCGATGCGATGGTGAACACGTTGTACAGCGTGCCTACAATTTGCGTACCGTAGTGGTAGGTTTTCATGCGTGCGCCGCCTTCTTCGGATACGCCTTGGGTCCACAGCACGGCCCATAACGCCTCGTCTTCGCTCAGGTCTACCTGGGCGACTTGCAGGGGGTGGACGGACAGCAGCCAGTGGTAGTCCTGCGCCTGCGGGGTGCTAGGCGGGGCCAGCCGGGTGTAGCCACGGCAGACTTTGAACGGGGCGATGGTGGGGCCTTTGCCGTTGGCCAGCTTGATCTTGAAAGGCTTGCCCGCGTCGCGGCGCTCGGCCAGTGCCAGCAGCATTTTTTCGCTGTTGTCGCTTTTGTAGCCTGCCACATCGGTGATTTTGTCGCCCCGCTGCACACCTGTTTTGGGCAGGGTGGCCACCACGGTGGGCCGTTCGTCCACGCCCAGGCCGCGCGCCCAGGCGATCCGGTCTTGCTTGTCCAGGTCGTAGCTGGTGGCAACGGAAAACGGCAGCTCCCATTGGGTATCGCAGTCAGGGTCTTGGAGCGCGGCCGAGCGCTGGATGGCCGGGCGCAAGGCCTGCTCGCCCGCCCCAAAGTTGCGAATGTGGGCCAGCAGGGCCTCATTGACCTTGCTGCCGTCGTCCACCGTGTACTGGGGGGCTGCACAGGCGGTGAGCAGACTGAGCAGGCCCAGCAACAAGAGGCGGTACATGCTGTTCAGGCCGGAATGTGTGGCTGCAGTTGCTGCAGCGCAGTACCAAATTCAAAATCTTTCAGCGCCTCTTCGATCTGGCGAAATGCGGCCGGAAAGGCCGAGTGCAGCAGGGTGGCGTGTTCGTCCAGCAGGGCGATGGCGTCGCTGTCGTCCTCGGCCAGCAGGGTCGCTAGCCGGGTGCAGACGGCTTTGAGCTGGGCCGTGTCTACGCTGACGGTGGCTTTGGCGGCCTCGGCGGGTAGCTGGGCTTGCAGGTGCAGCACCAGGTCGT
>CANFZJ010000249.1 GCA_947451445.1 Comamonadaceae bacterium | reverse complement strand
TTTGTACAGTGCGCCCACGCCCATCAGCATGCAGCTGACGGTGCAGTTACCGCCGATCCAGTTTTTGCCGCCTTTGGCCAGTGCGTTCTTGATGACGGGCAGGTTCACCGGGTCGAGCACGATGACGGCGTCGTCGTTCATGCGCAAGGTGGAGGCGGCGTCGATCCAGTGGCCGTTCCAGCCCGCGGCGCGCAGCTTGGGGTACACCTCGGAGGTGTAGTCGCCGCCCTGGGCGGTCAGGATGATGTCGCAGCGCTTGAGCGCGTCGAGGTTGAACGCGTCTTGCAGCGTGGACTCATTTTTGGCCATCGCCGGGGCTTTGCCGCCAGCGTTGGAGGTGGAGAAGAACATCGGCTCGATCAGGCCGAAATCGCCCTCGGCCTGCATGCGGTCCATTAACACCGAGCCGACCATGCCGCGCCAGCCCACCAAACCTACTAAATTGCCTGTTTTCATGTCATCGCCCTTTAATAAAAAACCTAATGTGTTTTTAACCCCCGGCTCGTCGAGCCGGGGAGGGCGTGACGAACCGGGCTGGATCAGCCTTTGGTCGTCTTGGTAATTGCGGCAACGACGGCGTCGCCCATTTCCCGAGTGCCCACTTTCACCGTGCCTGCGCTGTAGATGTCGGCCGTGCGCAACCCTTGGGCAAGCACGCTTTGCACCGCTGACTCGATACGGTCTGCGGCGGCGGCTTGTTGGAGTGAGAAACGTAACATCATGGCGGCAGACAATATTGTAGCCAGTGGATTGGCCACGCCCTTGCCCGCGATGTCCGGCGCACTGCCGTGGCTGGGTTCGTACAGGCCCTGGTTCTTGGCGTTCAGGCTGGCCGAGGGCAGCATGCCGATGCTGCCGGTGAGCATGGCGGCGGCGTCACTGAGGATGTCGCCAAACATGTTGCCTGTGACGATCACGTCAAACTTCTTCGGGGCCTTGACCAGCTGCATGGCCGCGTTGTCCACGTACATGTGGTCCAGCGCCACGTCGGGGTATTCTTTGCCGACCTCGGTGACGATGTCTTTCCAGAACTGGAAGGTTTCCAGCACATTGGCCTTGTCCACGCTGGTGACGCGCTTATCCCGCTTGCGGGCGGCCTGGAAGGCCACGTGGGCGATGCGTTCGATCTCCGGGCGGCTGTAGCGCATGGTGTCGAAGGCTTCATCGGCACCGGGGAAGTGTCCGTCCACCGCCGTGCGGCGACCACGGGGTTGGCCAAAGTAGATGTCGCCCGTCAGCTCGCGGATGATCAAAATGTCCAGTCCAGCCACCAGTTCGGGCTTCAGGCTGGACGCATCCACCAGCTGTTCATAGCAAATGGCGGGGCGGAAGTTGGCAAACAGGCCCAGATTTTTGCGCAGGCCCAGAATGGCTTGCTCGGGGCGCAGCGGGCGGTCCAGGGTGTCGTACTTCCAGTCGCCCACCGCGCCAAACAGCACAGCGTCGGCGTCTTTGGCCAGTTGCAGCGTGGCGTCGGGCAGCGGATGGCCGTGGGCGTCGAAGGCCGCACCGCCGACCAGGGCCGATTCCATCTCGAACGGCAAGTCCAGCACGTTCAAAACCTTGACTGCCTCGGCGACGATTTCAGGGCCAATGCCGTCACCGGGCAAAACTGCGATCTTCATGGAAATACACCTAGATAAATTTAAGAAAAATAAGCCTCTAGCGCAGGTAGTACATGCGCGAGTAGCTATGAAATATGTAGCTAATGGTTGGGTTCCGAAAGCCAGTGGCTCAGGCGGTGCTCGCAGGCCTTGAACACCACGTAGGCCGCCAGACTGGCGTAGCCGGTGGCCAGCAGTTCTAACAGCTGCAGGGCGCCGCCTTCCATGACACCGCGCCAACCGTAGTCCAGCAGCAACCGCAGATTCGCCTGGAACATGTACACAATGTTCAGGCTGCCCGCGCCAAACGCAAAAAAAGCCAGGCCCAGCACGATGTAGGTCAGCCACAGCCGTGCCAACACCACCCGCTGGAACCAGGCCCGCATGGGTTTACGCACCCGTGGCGGTGTGCGCCAGCCAGGGTTTGGTCGCCAAGCGCTCAGCCTCAAAGGCCTTGATCTTGTCGGATTGGCGCAAGGTCAGGCCGATGTCGTCAAAACCGTTCAGCAGGCAGTATTTGCGGAAGGCCTGCACGTCAAACGGCAGCTCTTCGCCGCCGGGCTGGACGATGACCTGGCGCTCCAGATCGACCGTCAGCTGGTAGCCAGGGAAGGCCAGGCAAGCGTCGAACAGCGTGGCCACTTGCGCCTCGGGCAGCACGATCGGCAGCAAGCCGTTTTTGAAGCTGTTGTTGAAGAAAATGTCGGCGTAGCTGGGCGCGATGATGGCGCGAAAGCCGTATTGGTCCAGCGCCCAGGGCGCGTGTTCACGCGACGAGCCACAGCCGAAGTTTTTGCGTGCCAGCAGTACCGACGCACCTTGGTAGCGCGGCTGGTTCAGCACGAAGTCGGGATTCGGCTTGCGGCTGGCCGGGTCCTGGCCGGGGAAGCCCGCGTCCAGGTAGCGCCATTCGTCAAACAGGTTTTGGCCAAAGCCGGTTTTGCGGATGGACTTGAGGAACTGCTTGGGGATGATGGCGTCGGTATCGACGTTTTCGCGGTCCATAGGGGCCACGAGGCCCTGGTGTACGGTGAATTTTTGCATGTTATTTCGCGGCGTTGCCGATGGCTTGACCGGCACGTTGAACATCCTGGCCGATGCCGTGCACCGTATTGCAGCCAGCCAGAACCAGTGCTACGGTGAGCATGGAGATGATTTTTTTCATGGAATATTCCTAGGCAAAAGTGCGCACATCGACGAAATGGCCGTGCACGGCAGCCGCAGCGGCCATGGCCGGGCTGACCAGGTGGGTGCGGCCCCCTGCGCCCTGGCGGCCTTCAAAGTTGCGGTTGCTGGTGGACGCGCAGCGCTCGCCGGGCTCCAGCTTGTCGGCGTTCATGGCCAGGCACATGGAGCAGCCGGGTTCGCGCCACTCAAAGCCGGCGGCGATGAAGATCTTGTCCAGGCCTTCGCGTTCGGCCTGTTCTTTGACGAGGCCGGAGCCAGGTACGACCAGTGCCAGCTTGATATTTTTGGCGACCTTTTGGCCCAGCTTTTTGACGACTGCAGCGGCTTCGCGCATGTCTTCGATGCGGCTGTTGGTGCAGGAGCCGATGAACACCTTGTCCACGAAGATGTCGTTCAGCGCCTTGCCGGGCTGCAGGCCCATGTAGGCCAGGGCGCGTTCGATGGCGTCGCGCTTGTTGGCGTCTTTTTCTTTCTCCGGGTCGGGCACGCGGGCGTCCACGCCCAGCACCATTTCGGGCGAGGTACCCCAGGTGACCTGCGGGATGATTTGGCTGGCGTCGAGTTCGACCACGGCGTCAAAAGTGGCGTTCGCGTCGGACTGCAAGGTCTTCCAGTAGGCGGCTGCCTGGTCCCATTCCACACCGGTGGGGGCTAACAAACGGCCCTTGACGTAGTTGATCGTCTTCTCGTCCACCGCCACCAAACCGGCGCGCGCACCGGCTTCAATCGCCATGTTGCAGACCGTCATGCGGCCTTCCATGCTCAAGGCGCGGATGGCGGACCCGGCGAATTCGATGGTGTAGCCCGTGCCGCCCGCCGTGCCGATCTTGCCGATGATGGCCAGCACGATGTCTTTGCCGCCGCAGCCCTTGGGTAAAGTGCCTTCCACCTTGATCAGCATGTTCTTGGCCTTCTTGGCCAGCAGGGTTTGCGTGGCCATGACGTGCTCGACCTCGCTGGTGCCGATGCCGTGCGCCAGTGCGCCGAAAGCGCCGTGGGTGCTGGTGTGCGAGTCGCCGCACACCACGGTCATGCCGGGCAGGGTGGCACCGTTTTCAGGCCCCATGACGTGCACGATGCCCTGGCGTTTGGACAGGAAGGGGAAGTAGGCCGCAGCTCCGGATTCTTTGATATTGCTGTCCAGCGTCATCACCTGTTCTTTGCTGGTGGGGTCGGTGATGCCGTCGTAGCCCAGTTCCCAGCCGGTGGTGGGCGTGTTGTGGTCGGCGGTAGCGACGATGGAGCTGATGCGCCACACCTTGCGCCCGGCCTGGCGCAGGCCTTCAAAGGCTTGCGGGCTGGTGACCTCGTGGACCAGGTGGCGGTCGATGTAGAGGATGGTCGTGCCATCGTCTTCGGTGTGGACGATGTGTTCGTCCCAGATCTTGTCGTAGAGGGTGCGTGCCATTTTTTACTTTCTCGGGGGTCTGTGATTTTATGCCGCTGCGGGTGTTGTCAGGTGCTCTAGCAGCATCCGGGCGGTGATGGGGAGGGTGGAGAAATCGCGCGCCACCAGCCCTAGCTGGCGCGTGGCCCAGGCATCCAGCAGGGGGACGGCGACCAGTTGGTCGCTGTGGTGCATCAGCTCAAACGCGCGCTGCGGCATGATGCCCACGCCCAGGCCATTGGCGATCATGCGGCACATGGCATCCAGCCCGGCCACGTGGATGCGCAGCCGGATGCTGCGGCCCTGCTCGGCAGCGGCACGGTGCATGGCCAGGTAGATGGAGCTGTTGGCGTTCAAACCGACCTGCTCGAAATCCAACGTATCTTCAAAATTGATAGCTGCCTGCGCAGATAGAACGTGCGTTACGGGCACAATTAATGCCAAATTGTCTTGCCGGTAAGGCTGCGACTGCAGGCCAGCGATGCCCACGGAGGTGTTGCAAATCCCCAGGTCAGCCGCGCCTTCCTGTACTGCGCGAACGACTTCGGTGCTGAGGTGCTCCTCCAGGTCGATCTTCACCTGCGGATGGGCGCGCACAAAGGCGCCCAGGTCTTCCGGCAAAAACTGCACCACCGCCGAGATGCTGGCGTGGATGCGTACATGGCCGCGCACGCCAAACGCGTATTCACTGAGTTCGCCCTGCATTTTTTCCAGGCTGTACAGCACCGAGCGGGCGTGGTGCAGCAGGCTCTCGCCCGCAGGCGTCAGGTCTACGCCCCGGGTGTGGCGCACCAGCAGGGTGGTGCCCAGCGTGGCTTCCAGGTCGCTCAGGCGCTTGCTGACGGCGGACGCGGCGATGAATTCACGCTCTGCCGCGCGGCCAATGCTG
>CANFZJ010000248.1 GCA_947451445.1 Comamonadaceae bacterium | reverse complement strand
GGACAAGCGCGGATATCAGATAGATCCACCCGCTCATGCCGTAAGCGAATGGAAAAAGGCTGCACGCAAGCAGAATCACCGTATAGAGCAGCACATACAGCACTGTGAACCTGCGGCCGTGGGTCACCGGCAGCATCGGCAGGCCGGACTTGCGGTAGTCCTCCACCCGGTACAGCGCCAGTGCCCAGAAGTGCGGCGGGGTCCACAGAAAGATGATGAGGAACAGAATCAGCGCCTCGGGGCCTACGTCGCCGGTCATGGCGGCCCAGCCGAGCACGGGTGGCATAGCACCAGACGCACCGCCAATGACGATGTTTTGCGGCGTGAGCGGCTTGAGGATGACGGTGTAGATGACGGCGTAGCCGATGAAGGTGGCAAAGGTCAGCCACATGGTGAGCGGGTTGACGTAAAAGTACAGCAGCACCGAGCCCGCCGTGCACAGCAGGGCCGAGAACAGCAGGGTTTGCCAGTCTTGCAGCTCTTGCCGGGCGGTGGGCCGCCAGGAGGTGCGCTTCATCTTGGCGTCAATGCCTTTTTCCACCAGGCAGTTGAAGGCCGCGGCGGCCCCGGCCACCAGCCAGATGCCCAGGCAGGCGGTCAGGCCCAGGCGCAGCTCGGCCCAGGTAGGCACGCCGGGCACGGCCAGCACCATGCCGATGAGCGCGCAAAACACGATCAACTGGATGACGCGCGGCTTGGTCAGGGAATTGAACTGCCGCAAACGCGAGGGTAACGGCGCAGCAGGCTGGGAGGGGGCGGTGGATTCAACGGCACTCATGCAGACAATCTTGGTGAAACAGAAAAAGAAGCGGCGGCGCGGCGGCTAACGCACAGGGTCCAGGTCATCACGACCACCAGGGCAGCCGCGCCACCCGTGTGGGCCACGGCGGCCAGCAGCGGCCAGCCCAGCACCACGTTGCTTAAACCGGTGGCGAACTGTAATGCGGTCAATGCGGCCAGCCAGCGCGCGGGGCGGCGGGTAGCCGGGCGGCGGTGCAAACGCCAAGCCAGCGCCGCCAGCGCCAGCAAAACCACGTAAGCCCCCAGGCGGTGGGCGTAGTGGATGGCGGTCAACCCGGCAAAGCTGAGGTAGCTGCCGTCTTGCAGCTGGCCCAGGGGACGCCAGATTTGAAAGGCCTGCGTGAAATTCATCTCAGGCCACCAGCTACCCTGGCACAGCGGAAAGCTGTCGCAGGCCAGCACCGCGTAGTTGGTGCTGACCCAGCCACCGAGTACGGTTTGGGCGGCCAGCAGCGCAAATACCAGCAGCACACCCGCACGACCTGTAACACGCACCGCCTGCGCCGGGCGGGCATAGGCCACGGCCTGCGCGCACAACAGGGCCAGCAATACCAGCCCGCCGATCAGATGCAAGGTAACGATGGCCGGGAACAGTTTCATCGTGACCGTCCAAGCCCCGAAAGCGCCTTGCAGGCACACCCAGGCCAGGGTGAAGGTGGGCCACCAGGGGCTGACGGGTGCACCCCGCGCCCCCCGGAAAAGCCGCCACCAGCTGGCCATCGCCAAGGTCAAGATCAATACGCCCACCGAAGTGGCCAGATAGCGGTGCACCATCTCCACCCAGGCTTTGCCGTGGGTCACCGGCCCGGTGGGCATCGCCGTTTGCGCGGCGCTGATGGCATGCGCCGCGCCCAGCGGGCTGGCATTGCCGTAGCAGCCTGGCCAGTCAGGGCAGCCCAGGCCAGAGTCGGTCAAACGGGTGAATGCGCCGAAAAGCACCAGGTCGAAGGTGAGGAATAACGTCAACACGGTCAGCGCCTGCAAGCGGCCAGCCGTGCCGGTGTGGGCGTTGCGCAGCCAGACCCAGCCCAGCGGGATGGCCGCCACGGCCAAGCCCACCAGCATCACCTGCAGGAGGGGGGCGTAGTCGTAGAGTTCAGGCGTATTCATCGGCTGCCAGGGGTTATTTGCATTCTTCGCGAAACACCGTGGAACCGGCTTTGCCGGGCCACTGGTGTTGCCCCCTGCAAGGGGGTTGGCGGCCACACGAAGTGGGCAAGACTGGGGGTGAGCCACATATTTTCAGCGTCCCGCTTCGTCCCAAGATGCGGAAGCGCGTAGCAGACGGTCGAGGTCTCGCTTGGCGTTGGCGGCAGCAGCCAGGTCCAGCCCGGCGGGGAAGCGCATCATCCAGTTTCCCATCGGGTCCACCACGTACAGATGGTCTTGCAGCAGGTGGCCGACGGCAGGCGACAGCCATTGGGACAGTTGCAGCTCGCCCACGCGCAGCACGGTCGCGCCTTTGAGGGCGGGCAGCAGGGCGGCGGGAATAGGGGCGTCGTCGGTCACCAGCCAAACCCAGTCCACCCGGTCTTTTTCTTTGCCCAGGGTTTCGCGCAGTTGGCGCTGCAGGTAGAGATGTTTTTGGCAAGCATCGTCGCAGGCACCGCCTGCCGCACTGAGCAGCAACCACTGGCCTTTGAGGGCGCGCAGGTTGGCGGGGGTGCCGTCCAGCGCCAAGACGGCTTGGTCGGGCAACGGGCGCTGCGGATTCACCAATTCACCAAAATTGCGGCGGCCTTCGGGACGCACCACGTAGTAGGTGAAGTACGAGGCAATGACCGGCGCAGCGCAGGTCAGTAGCACGGCCAGCATCTTCCAACGGCCCTGCACGGTACGGCGGGCCTTGCCGCCTGCGGCCTCTTCCGGCGTGGGCAGAGAGTGCACGGTCAAGCCCAGGGGGTGGTCTTGGCTGCTAGGGCTTGCGGGCGGTAAGGAGGAAGCGTCGGACAATTTGGAACCAGACATAAAGGATTGCGATCAGGGCGCAGAGCCCAAACCATTGGAATGCGTAGCCGTAGTGTTTTTCGACCCCGGTGTTGGCGGGTGGCCAGTCGCGCGCCAAGCCATCGCCCAGCACCCCGGTTTGCAGCACCGACAAAGCTTGCAACGCCAGGCCGGTTTCGGCAGAAAAGGCCACCAGGTCCAGATTTTGCCGGATCGCGCCCTGCTCTACCGCCTGGAACGCATATAGCTTGCCGGGCGGCGGGGCCATGCGGCCCTGGATCGTCACCTCGCCGGCCGGGCTGTCGATCTTCGGCAAGGCCGTACGGTCCAGAAAATTGCGCGCCACCCAGCCCCGCTGGACTAGTAGGACCGCCGTGCTGTGGGCCAGCTTGAACGGCGTCACCACGTAAAACCCTGTCTGGTCGTGCATCGGACGGTTGTCCAGAAACACGGTGCGCTCCGGCAACCAGCTGCCTTGCAAACGCACTTGGCGGTGCAACAAGGCGTCGGGCGGTGCATTACCGAGTAGATCGGCCAAGCCGACCGGAGGCAACTGGTTTTGCGCTTCGATGGCCGCGTGCAAGGCTTCTTTTTGCGCCGCACGCGACAGCTGCCAGCGGCCCAAGGCAAAAGTTGCCACCATGGCGAGCACAGTTGCAGCTGTCAACAGCACAAACCGGGGGGAGATAATGCGCAGCATGACTTACCTCGCCATTGCCGCGTTTGCGGCCATTTTCGCCAGCTTGGCTGCGGCCTTGTTCTTCATGCTCAAAGGCGGCAACAACCCGGCCGACCAGCCCGCCAAGGCCGGACGCATGGCCCGGGCGCTAGCGTTTCGGATCGGGTTTTCGGTGTTGCTGTTCATTTGCATTCTGGTGGGCTGGAAGCTGGGTTATCTGCACCCCACCGGTATTCCGGCAGGCAAATAGAAAAAGCGCCGCGAGGCGCTTTTTTCATGGGTAATTCCATTTCCAAATCATTTCTGTCTAGGCGTGAAGCCGCAGACAGTGCTGTAGCACGGCAAGGCGAAACAACAACGACAGGGATGATTTAGAAATGGAATAAGCAGGGGCTACATCCAGTAAACGATCACGTACAGGCCCAACCACACCACATCCACAAAGTGCCAGTACCAGGCGGCACCTTCAAAGCCGAAATGCTTTTCTGGGGTGAAGTGGCCCTTCATCAGGCGCAGGGTGATGAACAACAACATCAGCATGCCGACCAGCACGTGGAAGCCGTGGAAGCCGGTCAACAGAAAGAAGGTGGAGCCATACACGCCGGAACTAAGCTTGAGGTTCATTTCGCTGTAGGCGTGGGCGTATTCGTAGCCCTGCACAAACAGGAAAACCGTGCCCAGCAACACCGTGGCCCACATGAAAGCGATGGTTTTGCCACGCTCACCCTTGACCAGCGCATGGTGGGCAATGGTCAGCGTCACGCCCGATGTCAACAGCAAGCCGGTGTTGATGGTGGGCAGCCAGAACGGCGTCATGGTCTCGAACGGCTCGATGATGTTGGCGGGCGATGCGGTGGCACCCGCTGCCAAACTGGGCCACACGGCCTTGAAGTCGGGCCACAGCAGCGCGTTGTCCAAACTGCCCAGCACCGGTACGGAGTGGGAACGGGCCCACCACAAGGCGGTGAAGAAGGCGCCGAAAAACATCACTTCCGAAAAGATGAACCAGCTCATGCTCCAGCGGTACGACAGGTCGATCTTGTAGCTGTACAAGCCGCCTTCGCTCTCGCTGATAGCGTCGCGGAACCACTGGAACAGCACGCCCCACCAGAAGAACATGCCAAAAGCCAGGGAATACTTGCCCCAGTCTTCACCATTGACCCACTGACCAGCGCCCAGGATGACAAAAAACAAACCCAAAGCGGCCATGGCCGGGTGGCGTGACGGGCCGGGTACAAAGTAGTACGGCGTACCAGCGTGTGCGGTTGAACTCATTTCAGCTCCTTGCTCTCTTATTGACAGGTATGCAGCGAACTACTTCGCCACCACCCAATTAACCAAACCAACCAAACCCACAACGATCAACAGCACCGCCACCAGCCCGACCACAATCACGTGCAGCGGGTTGATTTTGGCCAGATCGTCTTCGTAACCGCTTCGCTTACGGATGCCCACAAAGGACCAAGCCACCGCCTTGAGCGTCGTTAAAAATGAACTTTTACCGCTCATGATCCCTTTGCAACCCCCACCACATGCCCGGCATCCACCGTGGATGTCGGAGCGGGCGGCGTTTTGCCACCCACCTCAAAGAAGGTGTACGACAAAGTGATCGTCTTCACATCCCTGGGCAGCGCCGGATCGATGTAGAAAACCACCGGCATTTGCCGCGCCTCGTTCGGTTTCAAGGTCTG
>CANFZJ010000247.1 GCA_947451445.1 Comamonadaceae bacterium | reverse complement strand
GCCGAAATCATCAACGTGCCCGGCCATGTGAACGTCGACTTTGAAGACGTGCGCACCGTCATGGGTGAACCCGGCAAGGCCATGATGGGCACCGCCGTGGCCGACGGCCCCGACCGTGCCCGCATCGCCGCCGAGCAGGCCGTCGCCTGCCCGCTGCTGGAAGGCATCGACCTGTCGGGCGCCAAGGGCGTGCTGGTGCTGATCAGCGCCGCCAAGGGCTCGTTGAAGTTGAGCGAGTCCAAGCTGGCGATGAACACCATCCGCGCCTACGCCTCGCCTGACGCACACGTCATCTACGGCACGGCCTACGACGACAGCCTGGGCAACCAGATCCGCGTCACCGTGGTCGCCACCGGTTTGAGCAAACGCCGTGTTGCCGCCCCCCTGCAAGTGGTGGTGCAGCGCACCGGTACCGACAACGTCGGCTTCACCCTGCCCGTGGCCAGCAGCATGGGCGGCAGCACATCGGTCGGTGGCGTAGGCCAGACCGACTACGAATCCCTGCGCGGCCCCGCCGTGTGGCGCACCCCCAACCGCACGCAAGCCAGCGCCCGGGTGGACGCGCTGTCGTCCGGCGGCATGGACGACTACGAGATCCCGGCCTTCCTGCGCAAGCAAGCCGATTGATTGGCTCACCCCCAGGCTGCAGCGCTGCGCGTCTTTCGCCAACCCCCTTGCAGGGGGCAACTGCAGCGGCCTGGCGGAGCCAGTTCCGCGCAGTTCTCCAAGGGGCGTTGCTGCGCTCGCCTTGGAGAAATGCCGCTCGCTGATGAAGCTTGGTAATCGGTCTTATCAACATTGCTGATCGTGGGCGGTAGGCCTGCCAACTAAAATCTGCCCATGCTCCAGCAACGAACCCTCAAGTCCCTCACCAGTGCCGTCGGTGTGGGCGTGCACAGCGGCCAGCGGGTCGAACTGACGCTGCGCCCGGCCCCGCCGGACACCGGCATCGTGTTCCGCCGCACCGATTTACCGGTGCCGGTGGACATCGCGATCACCGCCACCTCGGTCACCGACACCCGCATGGCGACCACCATCTCCAACGGTTCGGCCAAGGTCTCCACCGTGGAGCATTTGATGTCGGCCTGCTCTGGCCTGGGTATCGACAACCTGTACGTGGACATCACCGCCGAAGAGGTGCCGATCCTGGACGGCTCGGCCGCCGCGTTCGTCTACCTGCTGCAAACCGCAGGCATCGTGGTGCAAAAAGCGCCGCGCCGCTTCATGCGCGTCACCCAACCAGTAGAGGTGCGTGAAGGCGAGGGCAGCAACGCCAAATGGGCGCGCCTGGAGCCTTTTCATGGCTACAAACTCAGCTTTGACATCATTTTTGACCACCCGGCCGTCGATTCCACCGGCCAGCACGTCGAATTCGACCTGGGTAGCGGCTCGTACAGCCGCGACATCGCCCGCGCTCGCACCTTCGGCTTCACCCGCGACGCCGAAATGCTGCGCGCCAACGGCCTGGGCCTGGGCGGCGGCATGGACAACGCCATCCTGATGGACGACTACAAGGTGCTCAACGCGGGTGGCCTGCGCTACGACGATGAGTTCGTCAAACACAAGGTGCTCGACGCCATGGGCGATATGTACATGCTGGGCAAACCCCTGCTGGCCAGCTACAGCGCCATGAAGTCCGGCCACGCGCTGAACAACAAACTGGTGCGCGAACTGCTGCAGCGCACCGACGCCTGGGAAATCGTCACCTTCGACGATGCCGCCAAAGCCCCCACCGGCTTCGCCCAGCTAGCCCCGGCTTGGTAGCGCCATGCTGCTGTTCCGCTGGGTCATCCTGCTGTGCCTGCTGGCCGCCGCCGTGTCGTTCGCCTTCTACGCCGGAACCGGCCAGCCACGCTACAAGCGCTGGGGCTGGGTGGTGCTGAAGTGGACGCTGTTGGCGGCGTTTGGGTTTTTTACGGTGTTGATTTTGGAGCGGGTGGCCTAATGCGTCCGCCCATCCCGGTACATCCCGCTCGTCTTCCGCGCTAACGGCGTAGCCTGCGCCAGCCGGTCCATCGCGTGGCCCACGTGGGCGTGAGTGATGGCCATGCCCAGCGCGTCGGCGGCATCCTTGCCGGGGAGTACGGGTAGTTTCAACAGCCGTTTCACCATTTCCTGTACCTGCGATTTGTCGGCCCGGCCGTGGCCGACGACAGCTTTTTTCATTTGCAGGGCGGTGTATTCCGCCACCGGCATGTTGCTGTGCCCCAGCGCCGCCAGGCTGGCCCCGCGGGCCTGGCCCAGCAGCAGGGTGGATTGCGGGTTCACGTTCACAAAGATGATCTCCACCGATGCGGCGTCGGGCTGGTAGCGGGCGCAGACCTCGCAGATGCCGTCAAACAGTATCTTGATGCGCGCCGGTAGCTGGCCCAGGTCGAGGTGGGTGGTTTTGATGGTGCCGCTGGCCACGTAGCTGAGCTTGGAGCCGTCCACGTCGATGAGGCCAAAGCCAGTGGTCTGTAAGCCGGGGTCGATGCCGAGAAGTCGCATGCTATTTATTTTGTAGCTGCTTGCGCAGGTGGAATATGCGCTAGAGGCCGAAAATCCTCTTGCGCTGTGGTGTCCGGTAGAACGGAAGTGTGCGCCACCCCGCGCAGCACGGCGATGAAGGCTTGCGCGGCGGGGCTGGGGGGCTCGCCCAGGCGGGTGATCAGGCCGTAGTCGGGCATGCGTTCGGGCAGGTCCACGGGGATGCGTGCCAGCAGGCCTTTGCGCACATATTTGTCGGCCAGCGCGGCGGGTTACAGCGACAGCATGTCGGTGTTTTGCAGCAGCTCCAGCGCAAACAGGAAGGACGGGGTTTCGACCGTGCCCGCGCTGAGTGCCATGCCGGTGCTGCTAAAGATGCCGTCCGACACCTTGCGCAGCGCGGTGGACGGCGGGTACAGAATCCAGGCCCAGCGGGTCAGCTCCGCCAAGTCCAGCGTGCGCATGCCGCGCAGAGGGTGGTGGGTGCCCGCCACGACCTGCAGCGACTCGGCAGCCAGGCGCTCGTACTGGAACTGGCTGCGTTGCGCTTCGTCGGTGAAGCGGCCCACCATCAGGTCGATCTTGCGTTCTGCCAACCAGACCACCAGCTGGTCGCTGCTTTGCTCCAGCAGCTTGATGACCAGCAGCGGGCGCAGGCGCTGGATTTCGGCCACCGAGGCCGTCAGCAAATGCGCTGCCGAGCCCGAGATGGCGCCGATGGTCAGGTGGCCGTGCCCGCCTTGCTGCAGGGCGTTGAACTCGTCTACAAATTGGCGGTGCCCGGCCAGCGCAGTGGCGGCATAGCGCAGGGTGAACAGGCCCAGCTCATTCGGCCGCATGCCGCGTGGTAATCGGTCAAACAGCCGCGCGCCCAGGATGTCCTCGATGTCCATCAGGATTTTGGTGGCGGCGGGCTGGGTGATGTGGATCTGCTCCGCTGCCATGCGCAGGTTGCGGGTCACGCCCAGGATGTCCAGAAACTGCAGATGCCGAAAGCGCAGCCGGGCGCAGGCTTGCAGCATCGACAGGGGCACGGCGGTGGGTGAAGTCATAACCATTTGGAATGGATGCTAGCAAAAAGTTCAGTGGACCGGAGAGGTTGCAGCGCCTAACCTTGGGTCCGCGCTAGTTCCAAAAATGATTCCACAGGAGACAAACCCATGCAGTTGAAACCCCGTGTCTTTACCCTCGCCCTGGCCGCAGCATTGTTCGCCACCTTGGCCGCCCCGGTGTCCGCGCAAATCAAGGACCGCGTGTTCAAGGTCGGCATTGGCCTGAACGAAGACCACCCGCAAGCCCAGGCCGTCAAGTATTTTGCCGAGCAGCTGGCGGCCAAAAGCGGCGGCAAGCTGGTCGCCAAGATGTATGCCAGCGGCACCCTGGGCAACGATGTCAGCATGACCTCGGCGCTGCGCGGCGGTACGCTGGAGATGACTGTGCCCGACAGCTCCACGCTGACCTCGCTGTCCAAGCCGTTTGGCGTCATCAGCCTGCCGCTGACCTTCAACACCGAGCAAGAAGCCGATGCCGTGCTGGACAGTGCGTTTGGCCAGAAGCTGCTGGCCAAACTGCCTGAAAAAGGCCTGGTTGGCCTGGGCTTTTGGGAGAACGGCTTTCGCCATGTGACCAACTCCAAGCGCCCCATCACCAAGGCGGACGATATTGCCGGGCTCAAGCTGCGCGTCATCCAGAGCCCGCTGTTTCTGGACAGCTTCAACGCCCTGGGCGCCAACGCCACACCCTTGCCGTTCACCGAGCTGTATTCGGCCATGGAGCAGGCCGCCGTGGACGGCCAGGAAAACCCGCCCGCCACCATTCTGGCCAGCAAGTTCTTTGAAGTGCAAAAGCACCTGGCCCTGACGCGCCATATGTACAGCGCCTGGGTGCTGTTGATGTCCAAAAAGACCTGGGACGATTTGTCGCCCCAGGAGCAAAAAATAGTGCAAGACGCCGCCCGCGAGGCCACGCTGTTCGAGCGCAAGACCATCCGCGCCTTCAGCGAAAAAGCGCTGGGCGAGCTGAAGAAGGCGGGCATGCAGATCACCGAGCTGCCCGCAGCTGAACAAGCCAAGATGCGTGCCAAGCTGCAGCCCGTGGTGGCCAAGTACAGCAAGGAGTTTGGCGAAGACACCACGGCTGAATTGATGGCTGAATTGGCCAAAGTCCGCAAGTAATAGGGACACCCCCAGGCTTTTCGCCAACCCCCTTGCAGGGGGCACCACCGGCAGCCTGGCAAAGCCAGTTCTGCGGTGTTTCTGGAAGGGGCGCGTTCTGCCTGTTCGTTGCCCCCAAGACCCTCCACCTTAAAAGACACCACGCCATGGACACGCCAGAACGCCAGCCTATCCGCCCCTTCCGCTCCCGCGACTGGTTTGCCGACCCGCAGCGCTCGGACATGACCGCGCTGTACCTGGAGCGCTTCATGAACTACGGGCTCACGCCCGAAGAGCTGCGCTCGGGCCGCCCCATCATCGGCATCGCCCAGACCGGCAGCGACCTGTCGCCCTGCAACCGCATCCACGTGGAGCTGGCCCGGCGCGTGCGCGAGGGCATCCGCGACGCGGGGGGCATCCCGATGGAGTTCCCGGTCCACCCGATTTTTGAGAACTGCCGCCGCCCCACCGCCGCGCTGGACCGCAACCTGGCCTACCTGGG
>CANFZJ010000246.1 GCA_947451445.1 Comamonadaceae bacterium | reverse complement strand
CGGCGCTGCGCACCACGTTTTCCACCGGAGCTACCAGCACGGCCGCCCCTGCAGGTGCATAGGCCACCAGGCGGATGCGTTCGCGCAAAACGTTGGCCGCCAGCAGCGACGCGGGGTCGTACACCTGGGTGTAGACCATGGTTTTACCGGTGGTGCGCGCGCAGGCGGCAGACAGGCTGGCAAAACTGGGCACAGTGGTCGGTATATCCGGCTGGGGCAGGGGCTCGGTGGGCGGCGGTGTATTGACCGGAAACAAGCCCACCACCGCCGAGTCCGACCGGCGCAACGCCAAGACACCCAAGGCGTCCCAATAACCGGCGAACTCTTGCCATTTTTTGCGGCTGTCCAGCGCTTGCTGCTCTGGCGTGTCGCGGGGCAGCCAGTAGTTGATGGCGGACGCGTCACCCAGTGGGCGGTTGACCTCGACGCACAGGTTGTCGTGCATACGCTGGTAGCTGGCCTTGCAGGTTTGTGACTGGGCGTCATCCGCAATCAACAGGTCGGGTTTTTTGCAGGCTTCGCCAATTTGCTGCACCAGGCGGTCTACGCCTTTGGCGTCCAGCGGGCGCATGGCGGGGCTGTTGCGCCGCTGCAGCAAATCCAAAATGGGGGTCAGCACATGTTCGGGCAGCTTGGGGCAGGCACCGTCCAACGTGCCCAGGCCTTCGGACGCTTTGACCAGTAGTTGGCGCGTCTCGGTCTGCAGGTCGTGGCTTTGCCGCTGCACCTGGTCTTGCACCTGCCACAGCGACAACACCAGCGTGCCCGATGCGCCCAGGCCCAGCGTGGTGCCAATCGCCCCGGCCCGCACGCCGCGCCGCCACAGGGGTTCGGTCTTGGCCTCAGCGGCAGCGGTTTTGATGCCGCTCAGGCGCGCTGCGACCGCCATGCTGTGGTGCGCCCGGCTGCGCCAGCCGGGCAGCAGGCCCAGCCAGTCGTCGGTCAGGGCGCGGCCAAAGTCTTCGCCCAGGCGGTGGTAGCTTTCCCATTGGGCTTCGTCAAACGACTGGTCGGCCGTGGATTCGTGCGGAAAACCGGTGTGTTTGTGGGCGTAGGCCAGCAGGTCCACGTCCAGCGCGTCGTGCATATTGGGCTTGACCACCAGCAGCGTGCCCTCGGGCCGCAGCACCATGCCACCAGGCTCCGTGCGTTCACGGTAGCGAATGCGCGCCAACAGCACGCCCCGGCAGGAATGGTTGTCGGCCATGTCTTCAGGCGACAGCACGGTGATTTCGCGGTTGCCCTGGCCCAGCACGCGGATGGCTTCGTCATGGCTGTAAAAGTCGATCTCGGCCCCAAAGTCGATGCGCGCCTTGCGGACCAGGTTCTCCAGATCGCCGAATTCGTAATCGGCGTCACAGCTGGCGTCGGACAGGATGATGAAGTCCAGCTGGCGTTTGAGCAGCGCGTAGACGCCGGTATTCTCAAAATGCCCGCCGTCGGACAAATACCACCAGGGCCGCTCCATGCCGTAGAACGTGGCCGATGCCTCGCTGGCCAGCATCAGCGGTTTGGGCAGCCAGCGCCAGCCCATGGCGCTGGCCCACATCAGCTGCACCCACTGCTGGGGGGCCTCCATCCAGTAGCCCAGGCGCACCCCCAGCAGGTACAGCAGCAAAGCCAGTCCGCGCGAGGTGTAGGCCCCTGCGCCTGGCGAGGCGGCTGCGCCCGACACGGCGGCCCAGCGGCCCAGCGTGCCCATGTCGGTAGGGTCCTTGGGCGGCACAAATTCGTCGGCGCCTACCTCGTAGCCACGCGCGCTGGCGGTCAGCGCTGTGCCTTTGCGGTCGGCGTTGTACAGGTTGCTGCGGTCGTCGCGGGTTTGGTTCAGGCAGGTGTTGACCAGATGGATGGGGCCGCCCTTGGTCTCGGGCTGGTATGCACTCAGGTCCAGGTCGTCGCCCTTGACCACCGAGGTCACGTCGGCGTTGGGGCCTGCAGAGTCCAGGTTGCGTAGTTTGTTACCCACCGCCAGATAAGCCCGCGTGAGCCGCGCACGGTAAAAGCTGTGCAGCGACGAGGTGTTGGCCATTTGGCTGTTGCCCGCCGTCAGCGCGACCCACAAAAACCAGGCCAAAAGCAACATCAGCGCGCGCCAGGTGGCCGGTACGCCGTTGAACGCCACGAAGGTGTTGGGGTCAAACACAAACCACTGCAGCACCACAATCCAGCCCATCGCCAACAGCACAAAGGCCAGCTGGCTGCCTATGTTGGCCAGACGCGGTATCCAGTCGCCGCCGTGCTTGGTGGTTTCTGCCGCCATTTGCTGCAACGGCTGTACCAGGTTGCGCAGCACCAACAGCACCCCACCGCCCACCCCCACGCCGCCCAGCAGCCACGGGTTGTCGCCCAGACTGGGCAAGGCGTCCAGCGCCCACCAGCTCAGCCAGTCCAGCGCACCCAGTGCCAGAAAGCCCAATACGACAGTAAATACCAGGCGCAATGCCTCGGTGAGATAGTTGCGAATCTCGGCGACCAGCAAGGAATGCGATTTACCCGACCACCACAGCCAGACCATCACCCCCAGCTGTCCCAGGGTGATGGACAACCCTGCCAGCGTCGCCAGGTTCAACCAGCCCGGCCCGCTACGCACCGATTGCGCCACGCCTACGGCGGCCAGCTCGGCCCCCAGCAGCAGGGTGCACAGTGCGGCCATCGACAAAAAGGCCATTTCGCGCAGGCCGGGCCGCCGTGCGGCCGCCGCCCCGCCCACCGCGTCCCGAGCCGCCCAGTACCCGGCAATCAAACCGGGCGCGGTGGCCATCAGCGTAGCCAGCGCCAGCACCCACCAGGGCGTGCCCCAGGGTTCCCAGGCGCTCAACCAGCGCAAGCGGTGCTGCAGCAGATGAGGGGTCACCACCAGCAAGCCCAAAATGGCACAGGCGAACATGAATTCCATGTGGATGGCCAACCAGGTGCGCACATAGGTGGCCACGGCAATGCCGGTGTCGCGCGAACCCGCCGGATTCAGGTAACGGCCATTGCGGCGCAGCCAGTGCAACACGGGCGAGGTGCTGTCGCGCAGCAGCTGTTGCGCCTTTTGCAGGCCGTGGGTGGCTACCAAGCGGCCCAACATAGCCCCGATATAGCCGCCGCCGGACACGGTAGACAGGTAGTCCACCCGCCCCAGCAGGCCCTCGCTGGCCAGACCGGCCGCAGCCGTGGGGCTTTGCGTGCGGTTGGTGGCCAGGCCCCGCAGCAGGCCCAGGGCAAAGGTGGCACTGCGGACCCCGCCGCCCGACAAAGCCAGGCCCACGCGGGGCAGCTTCAGCTCGCGGTGCTGGGCCGGGTGGGTTGCACCGGCATCGGCCAGCACCTGCTGGCGGCGGGTTTGCAGCATGGCCACCTCGTCGGCCAGGTGCTGCAGCAAGGCCTGCCGCGCAGCTTTATGCAGTGCGTCCGACGGGGTAAGGGGGGGGTCTGGTTGGGGATCGGCAGGCATGGCGGCCTCCACGGTGGTAGTGCCCCATTCTGAAACCATCTGCCGCTCTGTGCATCCATCTTTTGCAGGAAGAACAGCACCGCGCAAACGCTACACATTTAATAGCCATCACTGCAGGTACGGTATGCGCCAACTGCCTATTTTTCTTATAAAACAGGCCACTCTATTTGCAAACCCGTTGGGCGGGTCTGGAACGTTTTAAACATGGAGAGCCATGGTTGTGCGGATCAACGCCCGGGCTTCGTCAAACTCAAAGTTGTTGACTGCCGTACACAGGCTGTCATAGGCCGCCCCCAGGCCCTGGCGCAGCAGAGGGCTGTTCTCGTTCCAGTAGTCCAGCGCATCGCCGTCTTCATGGGCCAGCAACTCGCTCAGGGTGTCCAGCGCGGCCCGCAGTTTGGTGGGGTCCAGCGCTGGGGCGTTGGCAGGTTCGCTGCGCCGGTCGGGCAAAGCCTGTTGCAAAGCCTGTACCAGCGGAGCCAGCACCACCTCGGCATGTGCCATCAAGGGCTCCAGGAGCGTCTGGTCCTGGGCATCTTGAATGGCGGACTCCAGTGGGGCCGCCGCCGCTTGCAGCGGCGCGGCGCCGATATTGCCCGCCAGCCCCTTCAAGGTGTGTGCCAGGCGCACAGCCAATTCGGTGTCGCTGCGGTCCAGGGCGGCGCGGATGTTCTGCACAGTGAGGGCCTGGGTGGCGGTGAAGCGGCGCAGCAGGCGCAGGTAGAGGCTGTGTTTACCGCCCGCGCGCCGCAAACCAACGGCCACGTCCAACCCGGCAATACCGGTGGGCAGCGGTTCTTCCTCCGCATCCGCCAGGCCGTCGGCTGGTGCTGTCTGGGGAAAGGGCCGCGCCACCTCCATCGGCACGGTGTGGGCCACCGCCACGCCCAGGCCATCGCGGGGACGAATGAACCGGGCCAGCGCATCCCACAGGTCCTCGGGCTCGATGGGCTTGGTGATGAAGCCGTTCATGCCCGCAGCCAGGCAGCGGTCGCGGTCGGCCTGCATGGCGTTGGCGGTCATGGCGACGATGGGCAGCGCGGCGTGTTGGGGGCGGCGGCGGATTTCCTGGGTGGCCGTCACCCCGTCCATGACCGGCATTTGCATGTCCATCAGCACGATGTCGTAGGCCGTTTGCTCCACCATGGCCAGGGACAGCAGGCCGTTTTCAGCCACATCGACGGCAAAACCGGCGTCTTGTAGCAGTTCGGTGGCGACCTGCTGGTTCAGCTCGTTGTCTTCCACCAGCAAAATGCGGGCCCCCAGCACCTGCTGCAGCAGGACGATGGTGGCG
The DNA here is from genome assembly GCA_947451445.1 of Comamonadaceae bacterium. Taxonomy (GTDB): domain Bacteria; phylum Pseudomonadota; class Gammaproteobacteria; order Burkholderiales; family Burkholderiaceae_C; genus Rhodoferax_B. The sequence continues at coordinate 393 of CANFZJ010000246.1, read as the reverse complement.
TCGGGCACGGGCAGAGCCGACAGGCTGCCATCGTCCAGCGACTGGCCCACCACCCGCATCATGGTGTCAAACAGCACCGACGCGTTGACGGGCTTGAGCAGCACCTCTTGCATGCCCGCAATGGCTGCGCCCTGCACTACTTCTTCGCGGCCAAACGCGGTCACCATGATTTGCTGCGGGGTCTGGGGCAGGCCCAGCGCGTTGATTTGCCGGGCGGCATCCAGCCCGTCCATGCCAGGCATTTGCCAGTCCATCATCACCACGTCAAAGTCTTGCGCGCCGTTGGCGGCGTCGCGCACCGCCCGTATGGCCGCCGGGCCCGAGTGCACGGTATCGACACGAAAGCCGATAGAGGCCAGCATTTCCGTCATCACTTGCGCAGCGTGGGCGTTG
>CANFZJ010000245.1 GCA_947451445.1 Comamonadaceae bacterium | reverse complement strand
GTCTTGATGCTGAACGGCGCGGGCACGGGCTTGCCTTGCAACTGGGCCACCGCGGCGTTGATGGCCTGCACCAGATCATGGTCGTGGGTGCCCACATAACGGCGCTGGTAGTCGGTGTGCTGGTAGGCCACGTCGGTGTAGTGGTAGGCCTTGTGGCAGTCGCGCGGCTGGCCGCAGGTGTTCCAGTTGCGGGCGGCGTAGTCCTGCATGGCCTTGGTGCCCTCGACCGTCTCGAAACGGGCGCAGGCGGGCGACGGCCAGCGGGTGTCCGATGCGTACTCGAACCCACGCGCACCCAGGCCCACGCCTTTGGCGCAGTCGGCCCAGGGTGCCGCCTGCGCCAGCGTCAGCCCCAGGTCGCGCTGCAGCCCGGCCCGCGCACTGGGCGTCAGCAGCTGGTCGGCAACCGCCCCCACCACCATGTGCCCCTGGTGGCCCCAGGCCTGGGCGGGCAGCGGCGCAATCCCGAGCATCGCCCAACAAACCCAGGCCCACAGCCTCCAGCGGCGGGCAGTGTGTGGATGTGGCATGGTGTCTCCTTGCAGTGGTAGGTGTTCGACTTTACGCCGCCGCTGGCCACCAAAACACAGCGGGAGGCCACTCCGTTACCGAAGTGCCTCCCGTGGTGCAGACTTGGCTGCTATTTATTCAATAGCTGCCGCCGCATATAGAACCTGCAGTAGCGGCCTATTTAATGGTTAGACGCGGCCATCTTCGTGGTCGTTTTGTCCAAAATCGCTTCCGGCGCGTTGGCGTCTTCCCAGGTTTCGTTGTTCAGCGCGGCGGCGAGGCGTTGGGTGTCCAGGTCGCCCGTCCACTTGGCGACCACGATGGTGGCCACGCCGTTGCCGACCAGGTTGGTCAGGGCGCGGGCTTCGGACATGAAGCGGTCAATGCCCAGAATCAGCGCCAGGCCCGCCACGGGCACATGGCCTACCGCCGACAGCGTGGCCGCCAGCACGATGAAGCCGCTGCCGGTCACGCCTGCTGCGCCCTTGGAGGTGAGCAGCAGCACCAGCAGCAAGGTGATCTGCTGGGCGATGGTCATCGGGGTATCGGTAGCCTGGGCGATGAACACCGCGGCCATGGTCAGGTAGATGGAGGTGCCGTCCAGGTTGAACGAATAACCCGTGGGAATGACCAGGCCGACGACGGACTTCTTGGCACCCAGGTTTTCCATTTTCTCCATCATGCGCGGCAGCACCGACTCGCTGGACGAGGTGCCCAGCACGATCAGCAGCTCTTCTTTGATGTATTTGATGAACTTGAGGATGCTGAAACCATGCAGGCGGGCCACGATGCCCAGAATCACCAGCACGAACACCAGGCAGGTCAGGTAGAAAGTGCCCATCAGCTTGCCCAGCGAGAACAGCGAGGCGATGCCGTATTTGCCGATGGTGAACGACATGGCACCGAAGGCACCGATGGGGGCCACTTTCATCACCACGCCCACGATGTCGAACATCACGTGCGAAAACTTTTCGATGAAGTCAAAAATCAGCGTGCCACGGCCACCGAACTTGTGCAACGCAAAGCCAAACAGCACGGCAAACAGCAGTACCTGCAAGATTTCACCCTTGGCAAACGCATCCACCACGGTGCTGGGGATGACGTTCAGCAGGAAATCGGTGGTGCTGGCCATCTTGCCGGGGCCGGTGAAGGCGGCAATGCCCTTGGTGTCCAGCGTGGAGGCATCCACATGCATACCGTTACCAGGGGCGATCAGGTTCACCGTAATCAGGCCAACGATCAGCGCCAGCGTGCTCATGACCTCAAAGTACAGCAGCGCCAGGCCGCCGGTCTTGCCGACCTTTTTCATGTCTTCCATGCCGGCAATACCGACCACCACGGTGCAAAAAATGATGGGGGCGATCAGCATCTTGATCAGCTTGATGAAACCATCGCCCAGCGGCTTCATCTCGGTGCCCAGGTCGGGGCGCAAATGGCCCAGGGCGACACCCACGACCACGGCAAAAACAACCTGCAGATACAGGGACTTGTAAAACGGTTTTTTGGGAGTGGACGTGCCTGATTGCATGGGGCAAACCTTGGTGAATAAAAAAACAAGCGTGCCAGCAAAAGATGGCCCGCGCCGTAAAACAATGTAGCCTTCAACCGGACGCCGCGCCAGTGTGGAAAATACAGTAAGCCACCCGGGGTTAACCCCCACCCATTGCGCCATACCGCCATAAACTGTCATCTACCAAGCCCACAATCCCTCCATGGAAAACACCGACAAACTCAACGACCGCAACGTAGCCAACGCCTGGGCCGACCTGCAAGCCCATTCCGACGCAGGCCAGCCACTGGCGGCCGATGCTTACCGGGTGGCTTTTTCAGACCCCGAATTTCTGCTGCGCCGCGAAACCCGGGGCATCCGCTTTCAGTTGGAGATGCTCAAGCCCGACCTGGAGCAGCAAGCCCAGGGCATTGAAAACACGGTGGTGGTGTTCGGCAGCGCCCGCTTCCCTGCGCCCGAAGACGCACAACGCGAACTGGCCACCGCCCAGGCCAGCGGCAACGCCGCCGCGCTGAAAGTAGCCGAGCGGCGCATGCGCAACGCCCACTTTTACGACCAGGCCCGCCTGTTTGCCGGGCTGGTCGCCAACTACAGCGCCCACCGCCCGGCGGCGGACCGGCTCTACATCTGCACCGGCGGTGGCCCCGGCATCATGGAAGCGGCCAACCGGGGTGCCCATGAAATGGGTGCGCTGAACGTAGGCCTGAGCATCGCCCTGCCGTTTGAAACCAGCGGCAACCGCTTTGTGTCGCCCAGCCTGAACTTCAAGTTCCATTACTTTGCGCTGCGCAAGATGCATTTCATGATGCGCGCCAAGGCCCTGGTGGCCTTTCCGGGCGGGTTTGGCACGCTGGACGAACTGTTTGAAGTGGTCACCCTGGTGCAAACCAGCAAGGCCAAGCCGGTGCCCATCGTGCTGTTTGGCGCGGACTACTGGCGCAAACTGATCAACTTTGACCTGCTGATCGAAGAAGGTGCCATCTCCGCCAGCGACATGGATTTGTTCCACTTTGTGGACACCCCGCAGGCGGCGTGGGACGCTATTCGGGGCTTTTACCAGCTCTGAGGCTCCACGCCACCCGCGAGCCCCCCGCCACGGCAGCCCCCACTACCCAAAACAGCCCGGCCACGCCCACCACGGCGCTGGCCGCGCCAAACAGCATGGGCATGGACACGCTAGATGCGTTGACCACCATCATCCGCAGGCCCAGCGCCTCGCCGTGGCGGTGCTCCGGGGTGATCTGGTGCAGGGTGCTCATCACCATGGGCTGCACCGAACCCAGCGCCAGCCCCAAGCCCACCGAACACGCCCCCATCGCCAACGCGTCCGGGGCCAGCGGGTACAGCGCAAACAGCACGGCGGTGGTCCACATCGCGCCCACCAGCACCACCCATTCGCGCAGCCGCTCGGCCAGCAAAGGCACGGCCATGCGCACCGCAGCAGCGGCCACGGCAAACGCCCCCAGGATGCTGCCGATGGTGGAGGCGCTTAAGGCCCGCTCGTGGCCCAGAATGGGCAGCACAAACGTATGCGCATCCCAGCAGGCCGACAAAAGCCAGTTCACCAGCAGCAAGCGGCGGAACATGGGCGCGTGCAGCAGGTCCAGCGCCCGTGGCTTGGCGGCCCCTGCCGGGCGGTGGATGGGCGGCAGCTCTTGCACACCCTGCACCAACGCCCAGGTCACCAGCGGCAGCAGCGCCAACAATGCAAACGCGGCCCGAAAGCCAGTCGCGTCGCCCGCCACCGCCCCGGCATGGTCGATCACCAGCCCGGCGCTGAAGGGGCCGATAAAGTTGGATACGGCAGGCCCCAACGCCAGCCAGCCAAACACCTTTTTCAGCTGGGTCGCGCCCTCGGCTGCGCGGCCCACATGGCGCTGCAGTGCGATTTGTGCCATGCCCGTGGCCCCGCCGGTCAACAAGGCACTCAGGCACAGCACCGCAAATGCCGGAACCACCACCGCCAAGCCCGCCCCCAGCAGCGCCATCACCACGCTGGCCGTCACCGGACGGCGCAAGCCATGGCGGTCGGCAAAGCGCCCGGCAGGCAGGGCCAGGAACACTGCCGTCAGGGAAAACAGCGCCAGTAAAAGCCCCACCGCCGCCGTGCTGTACCCCTGGTGCAAAGCCCACAGCGGTGCAGCCAGGCGGATGCCGGTCATGCAGGCGTGCAGACACACCTGGGCTGCGATAAGGCGCGCGAGCGCTGCGTTCACAACCCGTCGTCCAAGTCCGCCTGCGCGGGCAGCAAGGCCTGGGCCTCGGCGTCGGGCAGGGCTTCCACTACCTTCAGCGCCCGCCGCATCTGCCTAGTCCGGGTATCCGCCTTGTCCAGCGTATCCGAGGCTTTTTGCACCTGTTCGCGGATGCGGGCCACCCATTCGCCATAGCGCTCGAACTCGGTTTTGACCGCGCCCAGCACCTTCCACACCTCGCTGGCCTGCTGCTCCAGCGCCAGGGTGCGAAAGCCCATGTGCAGGCTGTTCAGCATGGCCAGCAAGGTGGTCGGCCCGGCCAGGGTGACGCGGTAGTCGCGCTGCAGGCTGTCCATCAGGCCGGGGCGGCGCAGCACCTCGGCGTACAGGCTCTCGATGGGTAAGAAAAGGATAGCAAAGTCGGTAGTGTGGGGCGGCGCCAGGTAGCTTTCTGAGATGGATTTGGCCTCGGCGCGGATACGGGCTTCCAGCGCCTTGGCGGACGCTTCGGCAGCCACCGCATCGGCACGCTCATGGGCGTCGAGCAGGCGCTCGTAGTCGTCGCGCGGGAACTTGGCGTCGATGGGCAGCCAGACCGGCGTGCCGTCGGCACTGCGGCCGGGGAAGCGCACGGCAAAGTCCACCCGCTGGTTGCTGCGCGGCTTGGTTTCGATCTGCTTGCCGTACTGCTCGGGCGTCAGCACCTGCTCCAGCAGGTTCTCTAGCTGCACCTCGCCAAACATGCCCCGGGTTTTGACGTTGGTCAGCACGCGCTGCAGGTCGCCCACGCCTTGGGCCAAGGATTGCATTTCGCCCAGGCCTTTGTGCACCTGCTCCAGCCGGTCGGCCACCTGCTTGAAGCTCTCGCCCAGGCGGGTTTCCAGCGTGGTTTGCAGCTTTTCGTCTACGGTCTGGCGCATTTCG
>CANFZJ010000244.1 GCA_947451445.1 Comamonadaceae bacterium | reverse complement strand
GGTCTTGATCTTGGGGTTGACGCTTTGCGCGCCCAGGGTAAAGCTGTTGATGTTGCGAATGACTTCGGGAATCGGCACCGAGCCGACCACGCCCAGCGTGTTGCTCTTGGTCATCTTGCCCGCGATCACACCGGCCATGTACGCGCCTTCGTAGGTGCGGCTGTCGTAGGTGGCCATGTTGTCGGCGGTCTTGAAGCCGGTGGCGTGCTCAAACTTCACGTCCTTGCTGTCGGCGGCCACTTTGAGCATGGACTCCATGTAGCCAAAGGTGGTGCCAAAGATCAGCTTGTTGCCCTGGCCCACCATGTCGCGCAGCACGCGCTCGGCGTCGGCCGACTCGGGCACGCTTTCCACAAAACTGGTGCTGATCTTGTCGCCGAGTTCTTTTTCCAGCGCCTTGCGGCCGTTGTCGTGGGCAAACGACCAGCCACCGTCGCCGACCGGGCCGACGTAGGCAAACGCAATCTTCAACGGCTCGGGCTTGGCCGGGGCGGCTTCGGCCGCAGGTGCGGACGCAGGGGCCGCTGCTGGCGTGGGAGCCGGTTCTTCCTTCTTGCCACAGCCCACCAGGGCCGCCGCCACGGCGGATGCAGCGGCGAGTTGGATCAGGGTGCGTTTCTTCAAGTCAGTCATGTGGATGCACTTTCAAGGTTGAAAAAAATGGCTCTTCAAGAACCGGGGTAAAAAGGTTTTCCGAGGGACGCAGGCATGTTGATGCGAATCCAGGCCGGATTGCGCGAAATCAGCGCCAACACCACGATGGTAGCCACATACGGCAGCATGCTCAGTAGCTGGCTGGGTACATCGACGCCCACGCTTTGCAGGTGAAACTGCAGCATGGTCACGCCACCAAACAGGTAGGCCCCCAGCAGCACGCGCAGCGGCCGCCAGGTGGCAAAAGTGGTCAGCGCCAGCGCAATCCAGCCCTTGCCCGCCACCATGCCCTCCACCCACAGAGGGGTGTAGACCAGCGAGATATAGGCCCCGGCCAGCCCGCACAGCGCGCCGCCCACCACCACCGCCATGAAGCGGATGCGCCGCACCGGGTAGCCCAGCGCATGCGCCGACTCGGGCGACTCGCCCACCGAGCGCAGCACCAGCCCGCTGCGGGTGCGGTACAAAAACCAGACCAGGCCCGCCACCAGTGCCATCGCCACGTACACCAGCGGGTGCTGGCGGAACAGCGCCGGGCCGACCAGCGGAATATCGCCCAGCAGCGGAATGGAAAACTGCGCCCGGTCCGGCAGCTTGGCCTGCACATACGGCAGCCCCACAAATGCCGAAAAGCCCGCGCCAAACAAACTCAGCGCCAGCCCGGTGGCGTACTGGTTGGTGTTGAGCCAAATCACCAACACGCCAAACAGCGCCGCCAGCAACGCCCCGGCGCCCATGCCCGCCGCAAAACCCAGCCAGTCGCTGCCGGTGTGGACCACGGTGGCGTAGCCCGCAACCGCCGCGCACAGCATCATGCCCTCAGCCCCCAGGTTGACGACCCCGGCTTTTTCGTTGACCAGCAGGCCCAGCGCCGCCAGCGCCAGCACCGTGCCCGCGCTCAGCGTGGCGGCAAATAACAAGGCATACGATTCCATCACGCCCCCTTTCTGAAACGGACGCGGTAAACAATCAGGGTGTCGCAAGCCAGCAGGCTGAACAGCAGCAAGCCCTGGAACACCCCGGTCAGCGACTTGGGCAAGCCCAGGCGCGACTGCGCCAGCTCACCGCCGATGTAGAACATGCTCATCAGCACGGCAGAGAACACCATGCCCACCGGGTGCAGCCGCCCCACAAAGGCGACGATGATGGCCGCAAAGCCGTAGCCTGCAGGCACGTAGGGCGTGAGCTGGCCGATCGGCCCGGCCACCTCCAGCGCACCGGCCAGACCCGCCGCGCCGCCCGACACCAGCAGCGCAATCCACAGCGCCCGGCGCGATGAAAACCCGGCGTAACGTGCCGCAGCCGGGGCCAGCCCGCCCACCTGCTGGGCAAACCCGGCCCGGGTGCGGAACAAAAACACCCACAGCGCTAGCGCCCCGGCCAGCGCCATCGGCAGCCCGATACTGACCCGCGAGCCGCTGAACAGGCGCGGGATCTTGGTCACCGCGTCGAACATCTTGGTCTGCGGAAAGTTGTAACCCAGCGGGTCTTTCCACGGGCCGTAGACCAGGTAGCTCAAAACCATGGTCGCCACGTAGACCAGCATCAGGCTGACCAGAATTTCGCTGGCGTTGAACCTGTCGCGCAGCAGTGCCGTCAACCCGCCCCACAGCATGCCGCCCAGCACCCCGGCCAGCAAAATCGGCAGCACGATCCAGCCACCGGTGCTTTTGTCGGCCAGCAGCGCCACGCCACTGGCAAACACCGCACCCATCAAATACTGGCCCTCGGCCCCGATGTTCCACACGTTGGAGCGAAAGCACACCGCCAGGCCCAGCGCGATGATCAGCAACGGCGTAGCCTTGACCATCAGCTCGCCCAGCGCGTAAGGGGTTTTGATGGGCTCCCAAAAGAACACCAGCAGACCTTTGACCGGGTCTTTGCCCAGGGCCATGAACAAAGCCACGCCGATCAGCACCGTGACCAGCAGCGCCAGGATGGGCGAGCCGTAGCCCCAGAGTTTGGACGGCTGGGGGCGGGGTTCTAACTTAAGCATGTTCCACCCCGGCGTCATTCCACAAACCACTCATCCATTCTCCAATCTGGGCCACCGTGGCCTGGGCACGCGCGACCGACGGCGACAGCCGCCCCTTGGCCACCACGTGGAGCCGGTCGCACAGTTCAAACAATTCGTCCAGCTCTTCGCTGACCACCAGCACCGCGCAGCCCGCGTCGCGCAGGGCCAGAATCTCGCCACGGATCTGCGCCGCCGCGCCCACGTCCACACCCCAGGTGGGTTGCGAGACGATCAGCAGCTTCGGCTTCGCGTCGATCTCGCGGCCCACGATGAATTTCTGCAAGTTACCGCCGCTGAGCGACTTGGCTGCTGCGTTCGGCCCGCCGGTTTTGACCTTGAAGCGGTCAATGATGCCCAGGGCCTGGGTGTGCAGTTTGCCCACCTGGATCCAGCCGCTGGCAGCTATGGCGTCCGAGCGCGTCAGCATCAGGTTGTGCGCCAGCCCCACCGTGGGCACCGCGCCCCGGCCCAGCCGTTCTTCGGGCACAAAATGCACGCCCAGGGCGCGGCGCTGCTGGGGCCCTAGCTGACCCACCGGTTGGCCAAACACCTGCACCATGCCGGGCGCGGCACGCACGTCTTCGCCCGACAAGGCGTACAACAGCTCGCGCTGGCCGTTGCCCGAGACCCCGGCAATGCCGACCACCTCGCCCGCCCGCACCTCCAGCTGGATGCCGTCCAGGTCTACGCCAAACGGGTCGGACCGGGGCAGCCGCAGGTCATTCACCGCCAGCACGGTGGCGCCGGTTTGGGCTTCGCGGTGCTGCAGCGCAGGCGGCTCGGCGCCGATCATCAGGCGGCTCAACGAGGCGTTGGACTCTTGCGACGGGTTGCACACCCCCGTGAGCTTGCCGCCACGCAGCACCGTGCAGGCCGTGCAGAGTTCGCGGATTTCATGCAGCTTGTGGCTGATGTAGAGGATGCTGCAGCCCTCGGACACCAGCTGCTTCAGCACCACAAACAGCTTCTCCACCGCCTGCGGCGTCAGCACCGAGGTGGGCTCATCCAGAATCAACAGTTTGGGGTTGGTCAGCAGCGCGCGGATGATTTCGACCCGCTGCATCTCGCCCACGCTCAGGGTGTGCACCGGGCGCTGGGGGTCGATGTCCAGCCCGTAGGCGCTGGCCTTGGCGGTCACGCGCTGGGTCACCTCGGCCAGGGTCAGGCTTTTGTCCAGCCCCAGCCACACGTTTTCGGCCACGGTCAGGGTGTCGAACAGGCTGAAATGCTGGAACACCATGCTGATACCCAGCGCCCGCGCCTCCTGCGGGTTGCGGATGGTGACGGGCTGGCCGTCGAACAGCACCGTGCCCTCGTCGGGTTTGACCGAGCCGTAGATGATCTTCATCAGCGTGGACTTGCCCGCGCCGTTTTCACCCAGCACCGCGTGCGCCTCGCCGGGCTGCACCGTCAGCGACACGCCGTTGTTGGCCACCACAGCCGGGTAACGCTTGGTGATGTTCGTCAGTTGCAGTCGGGCTGGTGCCATGCGTGGGGCTTCCAAATGTATAAAAAACAAGCGTATGGCGCAGATACAACGTGCGCCAGCAGCTATTATTTTAGTAGCGATGCTACTAGACTGGAAATACACCAGCATGCTCCGTGCCACTTTGCGGCACGGAGCATGCTACTAGAGGATTGCCCTTGCGTGCACCACAATAAACACACCATGACACACCACCCCCTGCGCTTCATCCGACGCGGCCAAACCGTCACCCTGCACAACGTGCCGCCCGACCGCACCCTGCTGCAAGTTCTGCGCGAAGACCTGCAAGCCTGCGGCACCAAAGAGGGCTGCGGCGAAGGCGACTGCGGAGCCTGTACCGTGGTGCTGGCCGAAGCCGAGCACGGCGCGCTGCGCTACCGGGCCATCAACAGCTGCATCCGCCTGGCGCATTCCATTGACGGCATGGCGCTGTGGACGGCTGAAGATATCGCCCAACCCGACGGCAGCCTGCACCCCGCGCAAGAGGCGATGGTGCAGTGCCACGGCTCGCAGTGCGGGTTTTGTACGCCGGGGTTTGTGATGAGCCTGTTTGCGCTGTACCAGAAGGACGCGCCGGTAGACCGCCGCTGCGCGCAGGAAGCGCTGTCCGGTAACCTGTGCCGCTGCACCGGCTACCGGCCGATTCTGGACGCCGCACAGCACATGGCCAGCCTGCCCGCCGTGCAAATCGATGCAACCGATCTGCTACAAAAATTAGAGCTACTCGCGCTCATTCCACGTGCGCTAGAGGCCAATCTTGCCGATTTGCCTTATATCGCCCCACCCACGCTGGCCGAGCTCACCGCCGCCCGCGCCGCCCACCCCAGCGCCCAAATCGTGGCCGGCTGCACCGATGTGGGCCTGTGGGTGACCAAGATGCACAAAAGCTTTGCCCGGGTGATCGACGTGACCCAGGCTGCCGAGCTGCGCGAGATCACCGCCCTGCCCGGCCAGCTCAAAATCGGCGCCGCCGTGCCCCTGGCCGACGC
>CANFZJ010000243.1 GCA_947451445.1 Comamonadaceae bacterium | reverse complement strand
GGGCCCGGTGGCCCAGTTTTACGACCGGCCCATGCTGGAGCAAGAAAACTGGGCCCGGCGGGATGCCCTGGCGGCGCTGGTGTTTGACGATGTTTGGGGGCAGGGCTCGGCGCTGTTTGGCAATGCCGCTACGCCGCCGAGCGGACCCGATGCTCTTTAGCGCCAGTGCCACGACCGCCGCCGCCTTGCTGCTGGCGCTGGCCATCGACCTCTGCTTTGGCGAGCCACCTGCGCGCTGGCACCCGGTGGTGTGGATGGGCCACTACCTGGGCTGGACGGGCAAGCGGGTGGCACCGACCACACCCACCGCCGGGCCAGATTACAAGTCTTTTAGCCTTGCAGCGCTTATGTGGTGTGCGGGGGCAGCTACTGTTTATATAGCAGCCTGGTTTCTGCAAAAGCAAGCCCTGCAACTGTCGCCGTTACTGGCCGCGTTGCTGCTGGGCCTGGCCTTGAAGCCGCTGCTGGCCTGGGCCATGCTCAAAAACGAGGTGCTGGCGGTGGAGGCCGCCCTGGCCGAATCGCTGGACGCAGGCCGCCAGCGCCTGGCCTGGCTGGTCAGCCGCGACGTGGCGGTGCTGACTGAAGGGCAGGTCCGCGAAAGCGCCATCGAGTCCCTGGCCGAGAACCTGAACGACTCGGTGGTGGCCCCCATCTTTTGGTTCGTGCTGCTGGGCCTGCCCGGCGCGGCGCTGTACCGCTTTGCCAACACCGCCGACGCCATGTGGGGCTACCGGGGCGAGCGCAATGGCCGGGTGTGGGAATGGGCGGGCAAGTGGGCCGCCTGGGCCGACGATGTGTTGAGCTGGCTGCCCGCGCGCATCACGGCGGTGTTGCTGCTGCTGGTTACCGGTTTGCGGGGCTGGCTGCTGGCTAGGGTACTGCGCCAGCAGGCGGGCCTGACGCCATCGCCCAACAGTGGCTGGCCGATGGCGGCAATGGCGTTGGCGCTGGGTGTGCGGCTGGGCAAGCCAGGGGTGTACACCTTGAACCCTGCAGGGCGGGTGCCGGGGGCAGGCGATACGGCGCAGGCTGTTTTTTATGCACGAAATACGCTGCTGGCGCACGTTTTAATTGCGGTAGCAGCTCTATATTTAATAGCAATATGCCTTTAGCAACCCACGGTGGCCCCGACGCGCTGGGCGTGCCTTTGTTTGACTTCTCCACCAACAGCAACGCCTGCGGCCCGTGCCCGCACGCCTTGGCTGCCGTGCAACAGGCCGACGCCACCCGCTACCCCGACCCGCAGTACACGGCGCTGCGGCAGCAGCTGGCCGACTTTCACGGCGTGGCGGTGCAGCGCACCGTGCTGGCCGCCAGCGCCAGCGCGTTCATCCACAGCATCAGCGCGCTGCAGCGGGGGCAGGGCGTGTGCCTGCCGCAGCACCATTACGGTGACTACCTGCAGGCGGCGCGGGCCTGGGGCCTGGGCACCGTGGATGCGGCCCACGCCCAGCTGCTGTGGGCCTGCGAACCGTCCAGCCCGCTGGGGCAGGCGCATCCGGGGCTGGCGGCGCTGGTCGATGGCGTGCAGCATGGCCAGCAGCTGGTGCTGGACTGCGCTTACGCACCGTTGCGGCTGGATGGCGCGCCCAGTTTGGATGCGGCGCGGCTCAATAAGGTGTGGCAGCTGTGGACGCCCAACAAGGCGCTGGGGCTGACGGGTATCCGCGCCGCCTACGCGATTGCGCCGCTGGGCGCGGACGTGCAGCCGTTGGCGGCATTGAGCCCGTCCTGGCCCATCGGTGCGCACGGCGTGGCGCTGCTGCAGGCCTGGTGCCGCCCGGCCAGCCAGCAGTGGCTGGCGCAGAGCCTGGACGTGCTGCGGGGCTGGAAGCAGCGGCAGATAGCGTTGTGCGAAAGCCTGGGCTGGACCTGTCTGCCCAGCAGCGCCAACTTCTTTTGTGCCCAGCCGCCGCTGCTTGATTGGGCGCAGACCCTGCAGCGGCTGCGTACCCAGGGCATCAAGCTGCGCGATGCGGCATCGTTCGGCCTGCCCGGCCATGTGCGGCTGGGGGTGTTACCGCCTGCGGCACAGGATGCGCTAGTGCTATCGTTTAAATAGCTGCTTGCGCAGCTGGAGTGTGCGCTAGAGGCTGTTTTAGCCTGTTATTTACCGGCGGCGCAGGGCCACGGTTTCCCACACCACCACCAGCCACAGCACGCAGCTGCAGGCAATCGACAGGCCCAGTGGCCCCAGTGCAAAGCCGAACGCGGGGGCGACCAGCCCGGCCAGCAGGGCCAGGCCGACCATGTGCGACAGGGGCGGGGTGCGGCGCGGGCCGGTGGTCCATTTGAAGAGCATGGTGCCCACCAGGTACAGCATGGGGCCGCCCAGAATGGCCAGCAGCCCGGCGCTGTCGGCGTGGTCGGGGTGGAGCAGCACCAGTTCGTCGGCCACGGCGCAGACGATCACCCCGGCCACGATCAGCAGGTGCTGGTAGTTGGCAACGATGCGGACCTGGCGGCCAGGGTCGCTGGCATGGGTGATGTAGTGGTGGCCCTGTTCCAGCCCGTTGGCAAAGTACAGCCACCACATGGCGACGGTGCCCGCAAAGGTGGCCACGAACGGGACCACGCTGTGGGCGTTCCAGTCCACCCCGGCAAAGGTGGCGCCGCTGACCAGCAGCGACTCGCCCAGCGCGATGATGACGAACAGCGCGCAGCGCTCGGTCATGTGGCTGCCGTCCACGTCCCAGTCTTGCGTGCTGGAGCGGCCCAGGCCGGGCACCCAGAATAGCAGGGTGGGCGAGACGACTTCGATCGCCAGCGCCAGCGCCCACCAGCCGAGCCGGGCCGGGCCGTCAGTCCAGCCGCCCACCAACCAGAACACGGCAGACAGCAGCAGCCAGACCAGAATGCGCTGAAAGTTGCACACGATGCTGCGGCGTTCGCCGCGCAGCGCCCACAGCATGAACAGGGTGCGGCCTACCTGCATGCCTACGTAAGCCAGCGCAAAGGCCCAGCCCTTGGCGCCAAAAGCCTGCGGGATGGCGGCCGACAGCACCAGGCCGCCCAGCATCATCCCAAACAACGCGGCCCGCACGGCGGGGCGGTTGGGGTTGAGCCAGTTGGTGACCCAGGAGGTGTAGATCCACACCCACCACACCGCCACCAGCAGCAAGCCTACGCGCAGCGCGTTGCCCGGGCCCAGGTCGGCCAGCAGGGTGTGCGATAGCTGGGTAACGGCAAAGACGAAGACCAGGTCAAAGAACAGCTCGACCATTTCAACCTTGCCACTGTCGGCGTGGCCGCGCTGGCGCAGCAGGCTGGGGCGGTTCATGGCAGGGCCCTGTGGTGGTGTTTTTTGAAAACTGTATGCATCGTTCACTCCTTGGCAGGGGAGTTTACGATGGACTTTAAATTTATATTGAAAACTGGCTTGGGTGCATGCGGTATAAGCGCAAGAAGCTATGTTTTAGATAGCAAAAATGCCCCGAAGGGCATTTTTGAAGGGGCTGCAACGGCTGCTGCCGTGCGCCTGAGGGGTCTAAAAGTTAGACCACCTTGGCAATCGACGCGCACACGTAGTCGATGTTCTTGCTATTCAACGCGGCCACGCACATGCGGCCGGTGTCGGTGCCGTACACGCCGAATTCGTTGCGCAGGCGCACCATTTGGTCCTTGCTCAGGCCGGAGTAGCTGAACATGCCGATCTGCTGGGTGATGAACGACATGTCTTGCGCCACGCCCGCTGCCTTCAGGCCGTCCACCAGCTTCTGGCGCATGGCCTTGATGCGCACGCGCATCTCACCCAGTTCGCCTTCCCACTGGGCGCGCAGTTCGGGGGTGTTCAGCACCGTGGCCACCACAGTCGCGCCGTGGATTTGCGGGTTGCTGTAGTTGGTGCGGATGCAGACCTTCAACTGGCTCAACACGCGGCCGGCTTCTTCCTTGTCCTGGCACAGCACGCTCAAGGCACCCACGCGTTCGCCGTACAGGCTGAAGCTTTTGCTGAACGAGGTGGATACAAAGAAGCTCAAACCGGCGGCGACAAACTTGCCGATGACGGCGCCGTCTTCCTGGATGCCGTAGCCAAAGCCCTGGTAGGCCATGTCCAGGAACGGGGTCAGCTGGCGGGCCTTGACGACGGCTACCACCTGGTCCCACTGGGCGGCGGTGATGTCGTAGCCGGTCGGGTTGTGGCAGCAGGCGTGCAGCACCACGATGGTGCCTGCCACGGCGGCGTTCAACGAGGCCAGCATGCCGTCAAAGTTGACGCCACGGGTGGCTGCGTCGTAGTAGGCGTAGCTTTCGACCTCAAAACCGGCGGCCATGAACAGGGCGCGGTGGTTTTCCCAGCTGGGGTCGCTGATCATGACCTTGGCGCTAGGGTTCAGCTTCTTCAAGAAGTCAGCGCCGATCTTCAGGCCGCCGGTGCCGCCAATGCCTTGCACGGTGACCGCGCGGCCAGAGGTGACGGGCTCGGAATCGGCACCGAAGACCAGACCCTTGACGGCTGCGTCGTAGGCGGCCACGCCGTCCATCGGCAAGTAGCCACGGGGCTTGGGCGCGTCGGTCATTTGCTTTTCTACGGTTTGCACGCAGGCCAGCAGGGGCAGTTTGCCGTTGTCGTCGAAGTACACGCCCACGCCCAGGTTGACCTTGTTGGGGTTGGTGTCGGCGTTGAATTGTTCGTTCAGACCCAGAATCGGGTCGCGCGGGGCCATTTCGACGGCGGTAAACAGAGACATGGAGAAATCCTTTGGGGGGTTGTCAAAAGCGAAGGCGAATTTTAGCCGCCCGCACCGTGCAAACCCTTGCCCCTTAAACTGACAGGCTATGTCCCAAGCTGCTGTAACCCTGTCCGAAGTGCCTGCCGAACTGCCTGAGGGCGAGTTCGTCAGCTTCCCTGATTCCCCGTTTGAGCTGTTCATGCCGTACCCGCCCGCAGGCGACCAGCCCGAGGCGATCCGGCAGCTGGTGGAGGGCGTGAACGACGGCGAGGTGTTCCAAACCCTGCTGGGCGTGACCGGCTCGGGCAAGACCTTCACCATGGCCAATGTGATTGCGCGGCTGGGCCGCCCGGCCATCATTTTTGCGCCCAACAAGACACTGGCGGCGCAGCTGTACAGCGAGTTCCGCGAGTTTTTCCCGAAGAACGCGGTGGAGTATTTCGTCAGCTACTACGACTACTACCAGCCCGAGGCCTATGTGC